>DASYBA010000361.1:0-8023 GCA_036501005.1 Candidatus Xenobia bacterium
GCCGGGCTGGGCCAGGGGGGAGGAGGCCCGTGGGTCCCACCCATCTCCTTCGACGATGCGCTGGATCTTGTATACCTTTTGGCGGGCGTCGTAGACGACGTCGATGCCAAGGTAGCCCTGCTTGTAGTCTGGACTGGCACGATACTCGCCGCCCATCTCGTAGGCGTGCGAGGTGCCCAGTTCGCCCTGCAATTCCCACAAAAGGTCGGAGAACTCGGCCCGGGTCGACACACGCGGCACCAGAGGGGCATATCGCTGGTAGATGGCGTGCCAGTCGAGACCCGCCATGTCCTGTACCCAGAAATGTTCGAGTTGCAAGCGCCAGGCCTCGCGAAACATCTGCCGCCACTCCACGGCGGGTCGCACGGAGACCTTCACCCGTTCCAGGTTGATCCAGCCAGAGTTCGGCCCCGCCTTGTCCTCCTTCGATTCGGACGGCTTATCGCCCGCCTTCAGCACCCTCAGTCTCAAGCCGGACTGAACCAGCATCTTCTTGCCATTCTTGGAGAACCAGAAGTCGCTGATGCCGTCCAGTACTCGGTCCTGCTTCTGCGCCTCGAAGTCGTAGCTGTCCATCCAGCCGCGGCCGGCCAGGGCCGTGCTGTCGCCATAGTCGCCGCGGGTGCCTTCCACCTGGAAGTTGGTGAACAGCACCTTGCCCTTCACCCCTCGAATGCGGCCGTAGCGGCCTTCCGCCACGGGAAAGGCCAACACCCGGCGCTCGATGCCCTCCAGGTGGATCTCGAGGGGCTTCGGCTCTTCAGATTCCTTGTCGTCTTTCTCCTTGTCTTTCTTCTCCTCCGCGTCTTCCGGCTTCGCTTGTGGCACAAAAGGCGATGGGATATCCCGCCGGAGCGTCAGGAGATAGGGGCGGCTGCCCTTCGGAAAGCCCATGTCGAATTGCAACGAGTCCCGCACCGGGTCGAAGTCGCGCTGTCCGATAAAGTACAGATATTTGCCCTCGGGATCCCACGAGGGCAGGTAGTCGTGCAATACCGGCCGGGTGACCTGGGTGGCCTTCCGGGTTTCCAGGCTGTACAGCTTGACGGCCGTGGTGAGGGCGGTCGCGGGACAGCTATAGGCCAGCCACCAGCCGTCCGGCGACCACTCGATGCCGCTGATGCGACCAAACGGGCTGGCATCCAGTTGCGTGGCTTTGGGTGTCTTGCCGTTCAGCTCCAGGAGCCAGAGCTCGTTGCGGTGGTTGGTGAAGGCCACGCGGTTCTCGCGCGGCGACGCTTCGATCAGGATGAAGCGCCCCAGGTCCTTCTCGGGGAAGACTTCCTGCAGCTTCTTGGGAGGGTCGAGCAAGACCAGGCGTTCTCGCTCCCGCTCGTCCGAGGCGGCGCCGATGAGGCGCTTGCCATCTGACAGCCAGGTCAGCCGCCGGTAGCGAACGCCGTCCGGCTCGCCATGTTGAACCACCGCGCCCTCCCAGTTGGCGAAGGTATACGCTTTGCCTCGGGAGGTGACGGCCAGACGGTTCCCATCCGGACTGAGGCTGGCACTGTGCAGGTAGCGCGCCGCGGCCACAAAGCGGCGATTGCGCTGGGTGCGTCCACTGGGCAGCAGGATGGGCACGAAGTCGGTCTCGTCCTTGATCGGATCGAAGACGTAGACTTCGGCCCCGCAGTGGTATACCAGTCTTCGTCCATCGGTCGACAGATTGCGGGCGTAGAAGTCGGTATGATCGGTGTGGCGCCGCAGATCCAGGCCGGTCGGGGTGCAGGAGTAGATATTGCCGACGCCTTCATGATCCGATAGAAAATAGATCCGATCGCCCACCCAACAGGGTGATGCCAGGTTGCCCTCGATCTTGATCAGACGCTCGAAGTGGTGGGTGCCCCGGCTGTCGATCCAGAGCTCGCCTGCAGTGCCGCCCCGGTAGCGCTTCCACCGCGCCGGGTCGGCGGTATTGCGGCCGATGACGACCGCCTTGCGAGGGCCATGGGAAAGCGCCGTGGCGGGACCCATGGGAAGGCGCTCCGGCATGCCGCCATCGATACCGACCCGATACAACCAGTTGTCCCGCCGGAAGGGGCGCTCGGCGCTGCTGGAATAGAGGATGGCATCGCCTTCTCGACTCCATGCCGCAATGGCGCAGAGCGTGCCCTGGAACGTGAGTCGCCGGGCCGGTCCGCCTTCGGCCGGCATGACGTACACCTCCGAGGGTCCTTCCTCTCGTCCGACAAAAGCCACCGAGTGGCCATCGGGAGAGAACAGCGGGTGGGTGGCGCTGGCCACGCCGGCTGTCAAGCGCCAGGCGCGGCCGCCGTCCGCCCCGACCAGCCAGAGGTCATCTTCGCAAACGAAGATGATGTAGTCTCGACAGATGGACGGGAAACGACAATATCCGGGTTCCGGGATCGCCATGGGTTGTTGCAAACCTCGATTCTACCACGCCCGACCGGGCGTCAACTCTTGCTCCCTCAACCGTACTGGAACTCGGGGTAGCCGTCGAGGCTCGGACTGGGCACGCCTCGCCGTGCGGCCAGGTCGTCGACCATCTCCTGATAGGCGTCCCGCTGCCACGCCTCGATCACCTTCGAGACCACCCCGTTCTCGACCAGAAAGACCGTCGGGGTATACAGCACCCGCAACCTGCTAGAGGCCGCATACGGCTCCGGGTCCAGCGTCAAGGCGAGGGATGGCGGCGGAGTTCCCACGAAATCGTGGACCTCGTCAGCGGTGTTCTGCGCGACCGCCACCACGGGCAGCAGGCCGGAGAGTGTCTTCCAGCACGGCCAGGCCACTGCGGACGTAGGGCACTCGGTTTTGTAGACGCACCACAACGAGAGGAGCGCATCGACCGCGGCCGCAGGTCGGCCGTGCAGGTCGACAATAGGCAAATGGGGTAGGCGGCTACCACGTTCCATCGGCATCGGGCGGAGGCTTTCGAGGCCCGCTGGCAGGAGGCCTTTCTAGCAGGCTGAACCCAACAAGAGCATGCGAGACCTTCTTGAACTTCTGAGACCGGGCTACCAGACAGAGGAGAAAGCCTTCTTCTACGCCGAGATCCGTGAGGGCCAGTTAAGGCACTTCGGCTACTACCTCAACGGCCAGCCGCTCGGCACGTACATCAATCTCGACGCACAGCGCCGTATCGGGCGGGTGTCGCAGGCCTTGTCCACCTTTCCGGAGGATCACCCGCCCTACGGCAAAGACGAGGAGATCGACGCTGCCGAACTGGAAGCCGACGAGAAGGCATTCTGGGAATGGGCGAAAGTCTGGATCTCGACCATCTATCAGGAACGGGAACCCAAGTCGGTGTCGTTGCAGTGCGGGTTTTGCAGCAAGAGGTACGGAGAGGTGCGCCGCATCTTCACCGGTCCCAAGTCGACCATCTGCAACGAGTGTCTCGAGCTGTGCATTGAGACCATGTGGGAAGAACGGTCGCGGGAGGAAGCCCCAGGCTGAGGCGGGTGCTCCTTCTTCTGGCGTTGCTGGTCTGCCTGACGGGATGGGCTCGGGCGTCATCGACCGTGGTGTTGTGGGAGCCCGGCTTTCCCAGCGTGGACACGGTGGCGGGGGATGTGCGGGGCCTGGGCGATGCGGTGAGGGTTCGGGATCTGCCCGGGCGACTGTCCGATGGCAGCACCCGGCTCCTGGTCATGCCCTACGGCTCGGCGTTTCCGGAGGACTGCTGGCCCGCGCTGGTGGCCTACCTCGAGCGGGGCGGCAACCTGTTGTGCCTGGGGGGCCGGCCGTTCTCGGTGCCGGTCTACTGGGACGGGCAATGGAAGGTCCGCGCCGAGCGCAAGGCCTGGGCGAAGGCCCTTTACATCAACGACTATGTGGAGACGCCGGGGTCGACTGGGGCGTCGTATGAGTCCAACTTCGACTTTCCTGAAATCCTGGTGCCACCCTTTCCCTACCCGCGCGCTTGGAGCCTGACGATAAAGCTCAGCACCGCCACGTTGTACCACCGCATCGGGTCTGCCGGGACCCTGGATGCTCGCCTCGATACCCTCCTGTGGGGGGATATCGACAAGCGCCGCCGGTCGGCGCCGGTGGTTGAAATCGACCATGTGGCACGGCATTTCGTGGGGGGGCGATGGGTACTGGTGCCCGTCGAGCTAGCGGCCCCGCTGCCGTCGGCGACGGTCTCCAGGCTGGCGGCGCGGGCCCTGGAAGGTGCCCGGGACATTACGGTAGAGCCACACCCGGCGCTTTTCATGCCGGGCGAGAAGCCGCGTATCGACATCGGCATTAGGCGGCCAGGTGGACTCGTTCGGGTGGAAGTGTTGGATGGCCGGGTCAAGCGGGTGAGAATAGGATCAGGCGAGGTCGATTTGCCGCCCGCCGCCCCGGGCTTTCACGAAGTCGACGTGCGGTTCTATCAGGGCAAGTTGATCGGGCAATACCGGACCGGCTACTGGGTGCACGATGCGGCGGCGCTGTCGAGCGGGCCGCAGGTGACGGTGGACGACCGCTACTTTCGAGTCGATGGGCGGCCTCAGCCCATCGTAGGCAGCACATACATGGCCAGCGACGTGCAGCGGCAGTACCTGGTTCACCCCAATCCCTTCGTCTGGAACCGTGACTTCGCCCAGATGCATGATGCCGGCATCAACATGGTCCGAACGGGGTTGTGGAGTGGCTGGGAAAAGGTCATGTCCAAGGACGGGTTGTGGCACGAGGAGGCCCTGCGCAATCTCGAAGCGCTCTTGTTGACGGCCCGGCGTTATCGAATACCGGTGCAGTTCAACTTCTTCGCGTTCATCCCCGACGTGTTCGGGGGCAAGAATGCCTATCTCGACACCGGCATGGAGGAGCGATTTGTGAGGGGCATCGCCGGACGCTTTGCACACTGCCCCTGGCTGATGTGGGACCTCATCAACGAACCCAGCTTTGACAAGCCGACGCATTTGTGGGCGACCCGGGCCAACGGGGACAAGCTCGAATCCCGTCTGTGGAACCAGTACCTGCTGCGGGTGCACGGGTCCTGGGCGGAGGTGGCGAATGCGTGGAACACGACGACGCTGCGGGCTCCGATTCGGGTACCGGATGAGCAGGACTTCACCGCCGGCGGCGGGGGCAAGCCACTCATGGTGCACGACTTCTATCGCTTTGCACAGGAGGCGTTCGTCGGCTGGGCGGGTCGCATGCGACGAGCGATTCGAAGCACGGGCAGCCGTCAACTGGTGACGGTCGGCCAGGACGAGGGCGGAGGATTCGACCGCCTCAATCCCTCGTATTGGATGGACGTCACCGACTTCACCACCAACCATAGCTGGTGGCAGACTGACGGCCTGCTGTGGGACTCGCTGGTGGCTCTGCAACCGGGCAAGCCCGCCCTCATTCAGGAGACTGGGCTGCAGAACGACTTCCAGATCGACGAGACCTGGCGCCGGACGCCTGCCGAGCGGGCGGCGCTGCTGGAGCGGAAGGGCACGCTGGCCCTGGCGACCACGGCCGGGGTCATCCAGTGGCTGTGGAACGTCAACGCGGACATGATCGAGGATCAGGAAGTCACCATCGGGGCCGTGCGTGCGGACGGCACCGAGAAGCCGGAGGCAGACGTCCTGCGGCGACTGGCGACGTTTGCGAATACGTATCGGGATCACTTTCAGGGGCCGGTGGCGCCGGACGTGGCCATCGTGTTCGACCACGATTTTCTCTACTCGCCTTTTTTCGACATGGCGACGCAGGCTCAGCGCAAAGCCGTGCTGGTGCTGCACGACAACTTGCACGTTCCCGCCTATGGCATCGCCGAGAATCGGCTGGCGCAGATGGGACACCCGCGATTGGTGATCCTGCCGTCTCCGCAAGTGTTGGACGAAGGGGCGTGGCAGAAGCTGCTGCAGTATGTGCGGGGCGGGGGAACGCTGCTCGTGACCGGGTCTTTCGAACGGGATGCGTACTGGCGGCCGACGCACCGGCTGCTGGCGTTGGGGGTAGCCGGGGAGGCCCGGCCCCTCAATTTCCGGGCAGGCCGGATGGCGATTGACGGGCAGACGGTGACGGCCCGGTTTTCAGATCCTTACTATATCGACATGGTGGGGTTGGACGGCGGGTGGCAGGAGGTGACGCTGGGCCAGGGACGGCTGCTGCTGGCCTCGTACCCGGTGGAGTTGAGCGAGGGGACGGAGACCACGGCTGCGGTCTACGCGGCGGCGTTGAGACGGGCTGCCGTTCAACCTCCCTTCGAGGTGCGCACGTTGTCGTCGGGGGTGATGGTGCGGCCCGTCGTCATGGATGATGCGATACTGTATTATTTCATGTCGCAGAGCGGCGACGATGAACCGATCGATATCCGCGACCGATCGACGGGAGCAGCGTTCAAGTTTGTGCTCCCGGCTGGGCGGTCGCGGTTGATGCTGATCGACCGCCACGATGGGCACCTCTTGGGTCAATATTAACAATTTGGTAACGCGCCGAGGGGCGGTCTGGCTTATTATCCGCGGGTATTGTTAACACTCGAAGGGAGTTTGCCATGCCGACCATTGCCCTCCAGGATGCCCGCTTCGCCAATATCGCCAAGAGTGCCCGGGACACCATCAACATGGCAGCCAGCGAACCCCAGTGGCAGGGGGCCTGCCACGACATGTACACGGCCTGCCAGACCATCTCGGACCAGGCGGGCTTCACTCCTCAGGATACCCAGCCGGTCCAGCAGGAGTTGAATGACGTCAGCCGCATGCTGGGCGGCGGCAGCAAATTTGCGCACGCGCAGGGCACCTGGGCCAGCGCCGCCATCGTGCTGTACCAGACCATGACCGACGCTACCCTGTCGGCAGGCAAGTCGACCGGGTCGGGGCCCGACAAACTCGATATCCTGAAGAACATGGCGCCGTCCTGCGCTCAGTATGCGCACAAGCAGGGCCAGTGGGACGATGCGGCTATCGTGTTGTACCAGGGCTATCGGGATATGCAAAAAGTCTCAGAGAACAACATCGCCGGCTTGAGTCCCGAGCAGCAGACCAAGCTGAACGCCGTGCACTCCATCGCCATGCAGACCGAACAGTCGGCGCTGCAACAGCAAGACTGGAATCAGGCGGCCAGCGCGATGTATGCAGGCATCGACTCGATAAACTCCGTTCTCAATAGCTGATAAAGCGGTGACCTCGTCGGCCTGAATGCGGTCGTCGAGGGGACGATCGACCACGGTGCGTAGCTTCGCCAGGCTGAAGTGCGTGCGCTCGGCGTCCTGCCAGAGGCCTGCCGTCGTAGAGTCGAGACGTCGCCGGGGCTCACGGGCTGCCAGGTGTCGTCTGAGGTGCGCTGCACCAGCAGGCGCCCGTGGTGGTCCAGGTAGCCTTGGGGGCCGGACGCAGCGGGATCCGGGTAATCATGGCGCCCTCCGGAGGAAAGTTTTGATCATCCTGGCAGGTCGCAGCTCGACACGCTGGGACCCTCCCCTGGCGTGCGCTCCAGAGTGCCCCGTGGCGTCCGCCCGTCGGTCCCACGCCGGTCGACACCGTTAGCCGACGATGTCGCCGCCGGCGTGATGCATACGCCCAAGAACGACGGAGCGTTGCAGGTTCAGCACGGCCCGTTTCCTCCATTTCCTATCTATGGAACAGCGGCTACGTATCGAACATAAGCGCTGCGAATATGGCTGCCAGTCTATGTATGAGCGTCTGCAGGGCTGGTGGCCGAGCGGGAAGTGGGCTGGACCGGGCGGAGGGAGGTGCCCATGGTCCGCAGGGGGACGATGGGACTTTCGACGTTGGCAGGACACCTGACGGCGACGTGTCCCACCAGATGGGACAACAAAAAACCGCTCGGGAGAGCGGCTTTTCGCTGGATAGAGAACGGGAGGGTTACTTGCTGACCGTGGTGTGGCCGTGCTTGGTGACCACGTGCGCCTTCGTTCCGTTGGCGTTGTGGGCGGTGATCTTGCCGTGCTTGTCGGTCACCGAGATGCCACTGCCGTTAACCGTGATATTCTGCTTGTTGCCCGTCACACTGACGTGGTCGTGGCTCCCTTTCGCAGTGACCGAGTCGTGGCTGCCTGTAGTACCGGCGAAGTCGTGGCTTCCATTGACCGCAACCTTGTCGTGGCTGCCGTGGGTCTTGG
>DASYBA010000362.1:0-4208 GCA_036501005.1 Candidatus Xenobia bacterium
GTGGCTGGCTCGTGGGGCGCGACGAACCGCACGACCTCCCGGATGACGTCGGTATTGTGTAGAATGCGGCTGTGGCCAAGCCCCTCCGTGGTCATGAGCCGGGCGCCGGGCCAGCGGGTGGCGTAGGTCAGGGCGTTGTCGTAGACCACGTCGGCGTCGTTCTTGTCGTGCACGACGAGGAGCGGCACCTGCATCTCCGGGGCAAAGCTCGACACCGACAGGGCCCGCCAGTCGATACCATGACGCTGTGATACCCGCTCTCGCAAGCGCTCGATGGTGCGGTCTCCCAGTCCGTAGCGAGTGGCAAACTCTTTGCCGAAGCGGCCCGGATCGGCCGGCGAAGCGATGAAGACGGCGTGTTCAACCGGCAGCCCCTGTCGAAAGGCCAGTGCGGCTGCCGCCCCGCCCATCGAATGACCGATCACCGCACGGATCGGACCGAGCCCGGAGGCGACCACCCGCAGGGCCTCGGCGAATGCCGGTAACGAACTTTGCCGCTTATCCGACATGCCGTGCCCGGGGGCATCGACGGCCACCACCTGGCAGCCGGCGCTGACGAGGACAGGCACCAGGCCACTGAACTGGCTGGAACGCCCCCCCCACCCGTGCAAGACCATGACGGTCGGCCCCTCTCCCCATCGCCAGGTGGCCAGGTGACCGCCTTCAAAGGGGGCTCGTTCGAGTTCGCCGGTGCTGAGAAAACGCCGGGCCCGCTCCGACATGGTGCGGGGCGGCGGCGTATAGAAAAGGCTCTCGGCGACGCGGCAAGCGAGTCGCGGCGTGTATCGGTCCAGCAGGCTCATGCCCTGGCGCAGCACGGGGACGGGAATCGAACGAGCGTTCAGTTTGGACATGGAGGTTCCTTTCTGAAACGGAACAGGAGGGATTCAAAGGCGGTTCGGGTTCGCCGTTCCGACTCGGGGTCTCTCAAGAGCCGGCCGACATGGTGGCCCACCAGCATGATGCCGTACAGCTCGTGCGCAAACTGGGCGGGGTCCGCATCCGGGCGAAAGTGCCCCTCGGCCGTGGCGATGTGGGCGGCGTGCGCCAGATGGTCCAGCCAGTCTTTCTGGATCTGCACCAGCCGGTCGCGGGCCGGTCCGGGACGATCGTCCAGTTCCGTGGCCACCGCGACGAACAAGCACCCGCCCCGCAGGCCGCACGTCTTGGGCCAGCGGAGCCAGTGTTCAAAGAGGCTGCGCAGGCGGGGCTCCCCCCGGGAAGCGCTGAGCGAAGGCTTGAGCACCAACTCGACAAACCGGGCCGAGGCGGCTTCGAGCACCTGCACCTGGAGCGCCTCCTTGGACCCGAAGTGGGCGAAGAGGCCGCTCTTGGAAAGGTGCAGGTCGTCCGCGAGACGCCCAATGCTCAGGCCCTCCAGCCCCACCTCGGTGGCGAGGTCGAGGGCGTGGTCCAGAATCGCCTGCCGGGTCAGCGTTCCCTTGCTCACCCCGCCATAATAGCACGACCGTTCGTTTCTGGCAAGAGGTCGTCAGCCTGCAGGCTACGGGCCGGTCAACCAGCGCTGTACAGTGAGCGACGCCGGCCAACCCGGCGACCCCGTTCGATATATAGGAAATCTTCCCGCTGGCGGAACATATGTGATGCGCGAATTCGTATTCTTTCCCAGATATAGAACGTCGCCGTTGGATCAGCCCAGAAGCCGCCAGCAAGTAACTGCCAGCCTCAGTGTGGCGGGCGTGATCGCTGGCCCAACATCGCACCGTCATCGAATCGGGCGGCGGTCAACCACTTCGGATGGGGCGCCTATCGGCCGTCGTCACCGTACATGTCTGGGGCCTGCTCTGCGCACATGCCGGCAGTCCCCGAGACCCAGCCGGTCTCAGCTTGCACCGGAATACCGCCGGAGCTGCGGGAAGCCCCGGTCGATCAAGAGGACCACCGCGACGCACGCCAGGCCGCCGACCACCACCGACGGGCCCAGGCCCATCCAGTGCGCCGCCACGCCCGCTTCTGCCTCGCCCAGTTGCGGGCCGCCGGCGAAGAACAGCATGCCCACCGCCGTCATGCGCCCCCGCAGCTCATCCGGCGTCAACAACTGCCGCATGGTACTGCGGATCACCATGCTCAGCGTGTCCGCCGCCCCCGTCCCCGCCAGGAACAGGCACGTCAGCCAGAAGTTGTGTGACGCCCCGTACCCGGCCGTGCACAATCCATACGCGACGACCGCCACCATGACCTTGGTTCCCTGCGCCGACAGCGGACTGCGGTGGGCCAGATACGTCGCCGCCAGCACCGCCCCCACCGACGGCGCCGCATACAGCCACCCCAGCCCCTCGGCGCCGACGTGGAGCACCTGCGCGGCGAAAATGGGCAGCATGGTCGACGCCGCTCCGAAGACCATGGCCGCAAAGTCCAGCAGCATGGTCGAGAAGATGAGCGGATTGCCCCGCACGAATCGCAACCCTTCCAGGGCCACCCGCCACGACACGGGCTCGCTGGCCACCGGCACGTGTCGATACTGCATCATGAGCAACGCACACAGTACCGCCAGAAACGACAGCGCATCGATCGCATACACGACAGCCAGCCCGAGATGAGCAATGGTCAGCCCCCCGATGGTCGGCCCGACGATGGTCGCCACCTGCCAGATCAAGATGTTCAGGCTGAGCGCATTCTGCAACGTTTGTCTGGGCACGAGCGCCGGAATCAGCGCCTGCCGGGCCGGCATGTCGAACGTATTGGCCACCGCCGCCAGCGTCACCAGCACGTAGACGGCCCATGGGGCAATGCTCCCCTTCCAGGTCCACCAGGCCAATCCCACCGAGCACAGCATCATGCACGTCTGGGTGACCATCATGAGACGGCGCCGGTCCCAGCGATCGGCCAGCAATCCGCCCCCCAGCCCCAGGACGACCAGCGGAATGAGCCGGCACAGCCCCACCATGCCCAGCGCCAGGGCCGACCCCGTCAACAGGTAGATCTGGTAGTTGACCGCCACCACCCGCATTTGCGAGCCCGCCGTCGACACGCCCTGGCCCAGCCACAGCAAGGCGAAGTCTCGGTGTTGGAGGGCCGTGAAGGCACCGCGGGAGGGGGCAGGTTCAGACATGCTTCGGCGGAACACTTCGCCGTGTTTGTGAAGTTCCGCCGTACCCTCTCCTCTCTTCTCCTCCTCGCCCTGCTGCCGACCGCGGCAACCGCCCGGGACCTGGCCTCCGCCGTTCCCGCCGATGCCAAAGCCTTCGTCCAGGTGGACCTCGAGCCCGACACCCTCGCAGCCTGGCGCCAGGTCGCCCCTGGCCTCATCCGGATGCTTGACGCTCCCCCCAGCACCACCGGAGCCTTCCTGACGGTCCTGCCGGGGGACGGCCTGGTGGGCGGCTTCGCCATCGCCGACCCCGATCAAGCCCGCACCTTTCTGCAGAGGCTCAAAACCCGGTTTGGCCTGATGGGCAACGTGGCCAATGGCTACGCGCTGATAGCCAACTCTCCCGCCGCCCTGGACCAGGTGCGAGCCACCGTGGCCGGGCACGCCCTGTCCGATACGCCGTCGTACCAGGCCTGCACCCAGAAACTCGGCGCCACCCACGCCATCCAGGCGTTCGCCGCTCCCGGAACCCCGGTGCCGTGGGCGGGCCTGGCCGCCGATCCCGACGGCACCACCACGGGCTTCGCCCGGGTGGAAGGCGACCCCCTGCCCGCCCCCCAGTCCAGCGACCTGGCCCGCTTCTTTCCCCTCACGTGGGGCAATTACGACACGCTGGACGTCGCCTGGCTCGCCCGCATCGTCTCGAGATTTCCCGCCATGCAGGCAGACAACCTAATCAACGAGCTGCATCAAAAGGCGGGTCTCGACTGGTCGACCGACGTGGCTCAAGCCTTCCAGGGCACGCTGGGCGGGTCGACCGACCTCCTCGATTTCGTCCCCCAGTACGTCGAACGGAGCCTGGACCCCGGGCCCGGCCTGGCGTGGCGCTACCTCGACGCGTGCCAGCATAACCTGCTCGACATTCGACAGACGTTGGAACGCTATCGCAAGCAGCATGGCCACTACCCGGAGGCCCTGGTACATGCGCCCCGCTGCCCGGCCACCCCGCATCAGGCCTACGCCTACGAGCGGATCGGCCAGACCTATCGGATCTTCTGTCGAGGCCACCATCACCCCGGCGTGCCCCCTGACCATCCCGCGTACCAGCCGGCCTATGGATTGAACCCACCCCGCACGGCGTGGGCTCCCCCACCCC
>DASYBA010000363.1:0-6839 GCA_036501005.1 Candidatus Xenobia bacterium
GAGGTCGCGCTCGATCCCTCGCAAGATCTGGGCATGCTGCAGTACTCCAGCGGCACGACAGGTCGGCCCCGGGGCGTCATGATGACGCACCGCAACCTGGTCGCAAGCCACCTCCAGTACATCCACGCCGGCGGCGTCAGCGATACGGACGTGTCGCTCCTTTTCGTGCCTTTCGTGCACGTCTATGGGACCATGCTGGTGGGCGGCGCCTTGGCCGCCGGGGCCACCACGGTGGTCATGGAGCGGTATCACCTGGAAACTTCGCTCAAACTGGTGGAAGTGCATCGGGTCACGCTGTACTACTGCACGACCGCGGTCGTCATCGATCTGGTGCAGTCCGGCCTGGGGCGGCAGCACGACTTGAGTTCGATACGATACATCAATAGCGGCGGCGCACCGCTGCCCGGTGAGGTGCGGCGGCAGGCTCGCAAGGAGCTGGGGTTGCCCATTGCCAACGGCTACGGCATGACCGAAGCGCCCATCGTGGGTCACCTGGTGCCGGGCGAAGAGCGCCGCATCTGTGCGCCCGAAGATGCCGACCGGGTGCTGGCCGACGGTGAGTCTGGCGAGATCTGGGTGCGGGGCCCGCAGGTCATGCGGGGCTACTGGAAAGACCCGGAGGCCACCGCGTCCGTGCTTCGCAACGGCTGGCTGCGCACCGGCGACATCGGCCACGTCGATACCCAGGGCCGTCTCATCATTACAGCTCGCCACAAGGAAATGATCAAGTACAAAGGCTTCGCCGTGTCGCCCACTGAGCTGGAGGGATTGCTCCTCGCCCATCCCGAGATCAGCGACTGCGCGGTGGTGGGCAAAGCGCAACCCGACGGCAACGAGTTGCCCAAGGCATTCTTGGTGTTGAAGAACGGCGAGGGGGCCGACGCGGCGATCGAGGCGGTCAACAGTCGGGTGGCCGAGTACAAGAAGATTCGCGAATTCCAGGTGGTGCCGCAGATTCCGCGCAACGACGCCGGCAAGGTGCTCAAGAGGCTCTTGCAGTGACCGACGCGGTGGTCGTCGCCGCGGCCCGCACCCCGATCGGAAAACGGGGACGGGCCCTGGCGGAAGTGCGCCCCGACGACCTCTGCGCCGCGCTGGTGAGGTCCCTTCTGGGACGACTGCCGGCGCCCGTACCGCTGGACGACGTCATCGTCGGTTGCGCCACCCCCGTCGGGGAGCAGGGCTGGAACATCGGGCGCCAGGTGGCCTTGTTGGCGGGATTGCCCGCAGAGGTGCCCGCCGTCACGGTGAACCGCATGTGCGGGTCCAGCGACCAGGCCATCCAGTTCGCATCGCAGGCGATTCGAAGTGGCGACGCCGAGGCCGTGCTGGCGTGTGGCGTGGAGAGCATGAGTCGGGTACCCATGGCGTCCGATGGTGTGAAGTTCAGCCGACGCATGGCAGAGCGGGTGAGGCTCGTCCAGCAGGGATTGTCGGCCGAGCAGGTGGTGCAGAAGTACCATCTGAGTCGCGAGGCCATGGATGAATATTCGCTGATGAGCCATCAGCGGGCCGTAGAGGCCTGCCAGGTGTTGTCCCGGGAGATCATCCCGGTGGACCTTCCGGAGGGCAGGCTGTCTGCCGATGAAGGGCCTCGATCCGATACATCGCTGGAGCGCCTCGCGGGGCTGGCGCCGGCCTTCCAGCCGGAGGGCCGCATCACGGCGGGCAACTCCAGTCAGATGAACGACGGGGCGGCTGCGGTGCTGCTCACCTCGCGGGGTCTGGCGGAGCGCCTGGGCCTTCCCATTCGGGGCCGGATTGTCCGCGCCGTGTCGGTCGGATCCGATCCGGTGCTACAGTTGACCGGTCCCATGACGGCGACTCAGAAGGTGCTGGCAAAAGCGGGTCTCAGGCTTGCGGACATCGACCACTTTGAAATCAATGAAGCGTTTGCCTGTGTGCCCATGGCGTGGCGCCACGAGACGGAAGTGCCGCTGGCCCGCCTCAACCCCAGGGGCGGTGGCATTTCGATAGGGCACCCTCTGGGCGCGACCGGAGCCCGGCTGCTGGTCACCATGCTGCACGCCCTGGAAGATACCGGGGGCCGCTACGGGCTGCAGAGCATGTGTATCGGACACGGCATGGCGAACGCCACCATCCTGGAGAGGCTGTAATGCGGGTCGCGGTCGTCGGGGCAGGGGTCATGGGAACGGGCATCGCCCAGCTCCTCGCCACCCATGGCCATGCTGTCCTGCTGGTCTCTCGAACCGAGGAGAGTGCCCACACCGGGGCACGACGCATTCGGAGCGTACTGGACGGCCTGGTGCTGCGCAACAAGCTCGAGTCGGAGCCGGCCGAGACGATCTGGGGCCGCATCGCGGTGCACAGCCACCTGGACGACGTGGCCGAGGCCGAGTTCGTCATCGAGGCGGTGCCCGAGCAGCCCGACTTGAAGCGAGCGGTGCTGGCCCGGCTGGATGCGCTGGTCGATCCGCCGGTCGTCCTGGCCAGCAATACCTCGACCTTGCCCATCACCATGCTGGCGGCGGGCACCCGGCATCCCGAACGCGTGATGGGCATGCACTTCTTCAACCCGGCGCCGGTGATGGTCGGTATCGAATTGATCCCGGGTCGGATGACGACGGACGCGACCCTGGAGGCGACTCGCACCTTGTCGCTGCAACTGGGCAAGAAGCCCGTCGTGGCGCAGGACTATGCGGGGTTCATCACCAGCCGCCTGACCAACCTCTATCTGAACGAGGCGGTGCGGGCGGTCATGGACGGCAACACGCCAGAAGACGTCGACAACGCCATGCTGCATTGCCTGAAGATGCCCATGGGGCCGTGCGCATTGATGGACCTGGTAGGGCTGGACGTGGTGCTGTTGTGCCTGGAGTCGCTCCAAACGGAGTTCGGCGACAGGTTTTTGCCGGCGCCGCTCCTGCGACAGATGGTCCGCGCCGGCCACCTGGGCCGCAAGAGCGGGCAGGGGTTCTATCCCTACCCGGGCTAGGCTCGTTAGACGGCGTAGCTGGAGAGGGGCTTCATACAGGATAAAGGCCGAAGCGCATCTACCGGTGCCGCTGGGCGCTTACCAGAAGGCGCCGAAGACGGTCCGGCTGTTGGCGGGAGCGGCTCCGCTCTGGCAAGGTAGGCAGACCATCGACCTTCACCGGGAGATGATGGCGCTGACGTTCGGCGAGGGCTCGGGGTGGGCAACTGCCCGAGCTGCTCTACGGCCGACGATTCCTTGAAAAATCCCTTGACACGTGACGTCAGATTCAACTACAATCATACGGTCGAGCCTGGCAGGTGAAGGCGGGCATCAACACTCTGGCACAAGCGGGAGGGGTAGTACCGTGAGATTGGGTCTGACTAAAGCGATTCAAAGCCTGGCATTTGCAGGCTGTATGGTGGGCTTGTTGCTCTCCCAGCCACAGTCGGCCCTTGCGGTCCCATACTGTGTTTGCTACAGCGGATTTCAGACCCCTTGTTGCTCACAAAACTATACACTTTGTTTTGCCGACGGTCGCACCTTTCTCGACACCGTCCACTACTGCACGAACAACGGCTTCATGTGCACATCACCCATAGCACCAGGAGGATTTGCCGCATTCAAGTGCAGCGGGGGGACGCACTGTGGTGATTGGGTTTTCTTTCAGCCCAAGTTCTCCACCGACTATACTGTGGGTGGTTGCCCTGAATTCCAAGTGTATGGTAACCACACCGTTTGCTGGTGTTCGGTCTGCGCGACCGGTTGTACCACCAACGCGCATATTTGCAACGGTGGCAATCCCGCCGCATTTGCTTGTTTGCAGGTGGGAAAGAGTGGCGGAATCACGTTCACCTACAATGCTGGCCAACTTGGCTTTAACCCATCGTTGGGTGGCGGTGCCTTCAATCTGACCCCAGCAGGCGGTTCAGCACCCGAGATCGACACGAACGACGCGGCGCTTCCTATCACCGTGGTGCTGGGCGCCGCCACGCTATTTCTGGATAGACGCCGCAAAACGGCTTCAATTACCTAGATCGCACCAAGGCTTCCAGGCATAGTGCCAGGCGTCTTCGAAGACGGGGGGGGCGCGATGTTGCTCGACCGCTGCAACAACGCGTCGAAGGACGCAGTCGTTGTTGTGGCGCAGCACTCGCCTTTACCGCACCCTGGAGGTCAAAAGGACGTAGAGGCTGGGCGCGACGAGAAGGGTCAGGAAGGTCGCGACGCACAGGCCGCCGATGACGGCAACCGCCAGCGGTTGCTGCATGGCGGCGCCGGCCCCGATGCCCAGGGCCAGGGGCAGCATGGCGAGGATGGCCCCGATTTTGGTCATGAGAATGGGCCGGAGCCGGTGCTGCCCGGCCTCGACCAGACGGTCTTCGACAGACCCTGGCAAGCTGTTGAACGTATCGAACAGGAACACGCCGTTCTCGGTGATGACCCCAATGATCATGATGGCGCCCGTCATGGATGAAATGTTGAGGGGAATGCCGGTCAGCCACAGGGCCAGGAACACCCCCGACTGGCTGAACACCGACGCCACCATCAAGGCGATGACCTGGGCGTAGCTCTTGAACTGGATCAAGAGCAGGCTGGAAATGAGCATGATGGCCAACAGCAACACGATGGCCAGTTGCAGGAACGACTGCTGCTGGCTGGCGTACAGCCCGCCGTATTCGATACGATAGCCGCGGGGCAAGGCGAGCCCAGCCAGCTTGGCTTTAATCTCGGCCACCGCACTGCCCAGGTCTCGTCCCTCCAGCCGTCCCGTGACCGACACCATGGGCTGCTGGTTCTCCCGAGTCACCTCCGCCTGGCCCGGCGCTGTCTGCATGCTCGCCACCGATCGCAGGCGCACGTTCTGCGACACCAGCAGGTCGGGAATGGTCAACGGATCGACATACTCGCCCGCCCGAGCCGGCCGCACTCGCACGGCGATGGCCTGCTCCCCCTGTTGCACGCGGGTGGCCACGGTGCCTTGCATGGCAGCCGCGGCGGCTACCGTTACGTCGGCCGTCGACATGCCGAAGCGAGAGGCTCTCGCACTGTCGACCTGGATGATGGTCTCAGGGCCAGTCCGCACGATACCGTTGTTGACGTCGACGACACCGGGCACCTTGGCGACCAGGTCGCCTACCTTTTCCGACAGGTCCTGCAACACGGTCGGATCTTCACCGAACAGCTTGACTTCAATCGGTTGGGGGGCGCCGGCGATATCGCCAATCCCGTCCTGCAGCATCTGGGCCAGGTCGGCCTGCACCTGGGGATATCTGGCATTGACCCGGGCTCGGAGGTCATCCATGACTGCCTCGGCGCCTCTCGCGCGTGACCGCTTGAGGCGCACGAGAATGTCGCCCTGGTTGGGTTCCGTGAGCTCCAGGCCGCTGCCCGAGCGGGCCCCGGTCAGGCGAGACCAGGCTGCGACCTCAGGCGTATCGCCAATCTCCTTCTCCACCCCGTGCATGATACGATCGGTTTCCGAGAGCGACGTCCCGGGCGGCGTGAAGTAATCCAATACGAACGCGCCCTCGTCGAACTCGGGAAAAAAGCCGGTCTTCAAATGCAGATACAGCAAGCCGCTGACCGCGACCAGCGGAATCAGCGTCAGCACCACGCGCCAAGGGTGTCGCAGGCAGGCTCGCAGCACCCGTTCGTACCCGTCGACCAGACGGTGCGACTGATGGGCTGGTGCCTGGGAGGGCAGGACATACTGCGCAAACACCGGCGTAAGCAGCAGCGAGAGCCCTAGCGACACGCCCAACGTTGCCACCATGACCAGGGCCAGCGGGGCGAAGAACTGGCCGGTCACGCCGCCCACCGTGGTGAGGGGAATGAACGCCGCCATGGTGGTGAGAGACGACCCGATCATGCCAGGCGTGATCGCCCTCAACCCGCCCGCCACCGCGTCCGCTTTCGATACGCCTTTTTCCAGCCAGACGAAAATGTCTTCGACCACCACGATGCCGTCGTCGATGACCAGGCCTAGTGCAATGGCAATGCCGCCCAGCGTCATGATGTTCAGGGTCTGCCCCATCACCTGGAAGAGGGTGAAGCTGACCAGCAGCGTCAAGGGCAGGACCATGAGCACGACGCTGGCGGCCCGCATGTTGCCCAGAAACATGAACAGCACCATGAGGGCCAGCGCGCCGCCGATGCTGATGGCCTCCACCACGCTGGACTCCGATTCAGAGACGATCTCAGACTGGTCGTAGAAGACGGCGGTTTGCACGCCGGCCGGCAGACTGACCTCCGCCATGGCGGTGCGCACCTCGTCGGCCACCTGGATGGTATTGGCCGACGGTTGCTTGATGATGTTCACGATGACGGCGGGGTGCCCGTTGCCCGTCGCCAGCACGATGCGGGGCTCCACGCTGGACTGCACGGCGGCAATGTCCCCCACCGCCACGGGCACCCCGCCGTGGGTCGCGACCGTCACCCTCGCCACGTCGTCGGCGCTCCGCAGCAGACCGCTGACCAGCACCTGATTTCGTTGGTAGCCCTGGTCGTAGGTACCGACCGCTTCGATGCTGTTGGAACGCGCCAGCGCCTCGACCACCTGGGCCATGGTCAATCCGTGCGCCAGGAGCGCCGGCGGGTTGACCGCCACCAGGATCTCGGGCACGTCTCCCCCGGTGATGCGCACCTGCCCGACCCCCGCGAGCCGGGCCAGGCGCGGGCGGAGAGAAAACACGGCGAGGCTGCGGAGAGCGGCGAGATCGACCCGATCCGACGTCAGGCTGTACCCCATGATGGGAAAGAGCGATGGATTCATCAAGGCCGTGGTGACGTGCGCGGTCGTGGGGAGGGTCTGTCGAATGTCGGAAACCTGAGCCTGCAGGCGCTGCAGGGCGAGGGTCATATCGGTGCCGTCCTGGAAGGTGACGTCCAGTCCGGCGCTCCC
>DASYBA010000364.1:0-3764 GCA_036501005.1 Candidatus Xenobia bacterium
ACACAGGGGTCATGTACGTACGCAGGTTCGACACGGGCAGGAAAATGCTGAGTTGACGTGGGCTGAGATCTATCTGCAGGAAAATGGGGAGACCAAACCCCTGACGCTGGATGGGTTCAACGCCTCTCCCCGTACGTCGCATGACGGCCGGGTGCTGTCCTGGTGGGCGCTGGAGACAACCTTTCCAGCAGGGCTGTCAAAATTTTATAGCCAATAGTGGCAAAATGTCAGCCTACCATCAGCGGGAATTGACGGGCAAGCTGCTGCGGGCGCTACGGACCCTGCCGGTAGTCGTGGTGACGGGGGCTCGCCAGGTGGGCAAGTCGACCCTGCTGACTCCGCCATCCGAAGCTACCAGAAGGGGTGGCACGGCCTATCGAACCCTCGCAGGTGCTGGGCGGCGGATTTCCGTCGGTCTGTCTGGGAGACCTGGCCGACCCTTCCCTCTGGTTTCAAGGCTACGAGCAGACCTACCTCGAGCGGGACATTCGGGATTTGGCCCAGGTAGGCGACCTGGTGGCCTTTCGCCGAGTTCTCGTGCTGGCGGCGCTCCGCACCGGCCAGATCCTGAATGTCAGCGATCTGGCGCGTGACGCCATCTCAACCATGCGACCGCCACCCGCTACCTCGGGTTGTTGGAAACGTCGTTCACCCTGCACAAGGTGGGTCCATATCTGCCCAACCGCTCCAGCCGCCTGGTCAAGTCGCCCAAGACCTACCTGGCCGACGCTGGACTGGCCGCCCACCTGGCCGGCGTTCTCGATCTGGATCCCGCCGCGGACGAGCCGCTGCGAGGGGCCCTGGTCGAAACCTATGTGGTCCAGAACCTGACCTCCCTTCTAGAAAGCTGGTGGCCCGCCGCCTCCCTGTCGTATTGGAACGTGCAGGGGCGTCACGAGGTGGACTTTGTCTTGGAAGAGGGCCGAGCGTGCCTGGCCATCGAGGTGAAAGCCGCAACCCGCTGGTCTCCTCGAGACCTGGCCGGCCTGCGAGCCTTTCTCGATACGACGCCTCACTGTCGGGCCGCGGTGCTGGCGCACAATGGGACGCAGGCTGCCCGGCTGGACGAACGCCTGTGGGCGCTGCCCCTGGGGCACTTGCTGGGGTAGCTCCAGTCTGCTCCGAGGGGGAGCTGAGGAAGGAATTGATCGCGGCGTGCACCATCCAGGGTCGACTCAATTCCGCCCGGCATTCGCAGGAGAAGGAGTTTGCCCGGGATCGGGGGACGACCGCCCTGGTGCCTCTGCGACTGGCCGAGGAGGACCTGCGCACATCCGGCAACAGGTGGGTCGAACCACAGCGCATTATCACCAGGGCCCGTCGAGTCGGTACGGCTATGAGGCCGGCAAAGTGGCGGCTCTGCACATCCACCTGGGTGCAGCCTCCGGGGCTCTTGGCCCCGGCCAGCATCGCTTGCCCCACGGATGATCAGTAGCCTCTGCGGCGGTTCCTGGCCGCGCGCACTCGTTATTGACATTGTAGCCACACGGGGCTACCATGGTTCTAACATGAACAGCGTCGGCATCCGTGAGCTAAAGAATAGACTTAGCGAGTATGTCCGGAGAGTGGAACGGGGCGAGTGCTTCCTGATTACCGATCGAGGTGAGGTGGTCGCGGAACTTGTGCCTCCCCATGGCGCCACGCACCCCGAAGTGCCGGAGGGCGTGTGGGTGATGGTCCGCCAGGGGAAGGCGACGCTGGGGAGCGCCCACGATGCAACGCTCTACCGGCCGCAGGCGAGGACGATAGCCGATGGAGAGACCGGACAGGCTCTGGATGAGTCCCGTGGGGACCTGTGATTCTATATGCCGAGTCAAGCGCTGTGCTGTCTTGGCTTCTGGGTGAATCCCGGGGGGCAGAGGTTGCTGCCGAGTTGTCCCGCTCCAGTCTTGTAGCGGCGTCGGTTCTGACGACGCTGGAGTGCAAGCGGGTTTTGGTTCGGCTGGCCGCCACAGGAAAATTGACGGCAGCAAAGGCGCGAGAGCGGCGCGAGTTTCTCGACAACGTTGCCCAACATTGGGTGGGCGTTCGAATGGACGCCGATGTTTTGGAGCGTGCTTCACAGCCGTTCCCGGTGGAACCGCAGCGTACTCTTGACGCGCTTCACCTGGCCACCGCGCTTTGGGTCCGATCCACGGTTTCCCAATTGAGCATGCTGGCGCTGGATCAGAGGGTGCGAGACTGTGCTATTCAGCTAGGCTTTCAGGTGGTGCCATGATTTGACTTCGGCGGCTGTCATGAGACCGGGGCAGCTTCTGACCCACTTGTTCTTTACTCCTCACGGGCGGCCGGCAGCGAGCACGCAACCGCCATCGCAGCCGGTCTATCCAGCAGCGCAGGCGAAGACTCGGGGAAGACCGGCGTGTTGCGTATAGAACGAAGTCCACAGACCGGCTCAACACCTGGAGGGACTTGCCCGTCTCGGAGGCCGAGCCCCTGGACTACCCTTTGCGCGTTATCGTACATGGCTTCGGGGTCGGATATGCCCAGGTCATGGGCATCGATGGGGTCCAGCGGGACCTCGCCGGGTGAACCTGGCGTATACCATCCCGGGCGCCCCCCGTTTCTACTGGACATTGTAAGCTGGCGCGTGCTGCATTGAGCGCCAGTGCGGTTGACTGACTAGTAGCCTGCATAGTATACTGACTTGTGGCCAATCCAACCGTACGCATCAGCGAACGCTCACATCGCACCCTGAAGGAGCTGTCTCGCGTCTCTGGCCGTCGAATGCAGGATATACTCGACCAGGCCATAGAGACCGAGCGTCGGCGCCAATTCTTCGAGGCGGCCAATGCTTCATATTTACTAGCGAGCGACCGTGCAGAGCTTGAGGAAGAGCTTCGCCTGTGGGAGGCGACTCTGACGGATGGGTTGGATGCTGAACCCGGAGACCCGCCTTGACCATTCCCGTTCGCGGGGAGGTCTGGTATGCCGATCTGAATCCCACTCGAGGCCATGAACAAGCTGGACAAAGGCCGGTGATGGTTGTCTCGGTTGACGAATTCAACAGTGGGCCAGCGGGTCTCCTGATCATTCTCCCTATAACCTCCAGGCAGAGAGGAATCCTCTACCACGTTTCGATAGGTCCACCAGAAGGGGGACTAACCGTTCCGAGTGCCATTCTATGCGAGGCAGGTCGATCGATCTCGAAGGCGCGGCTGATCCGGCGTGCTGGCACCGTCGGCTCGAAAACCTTGTCCGCCGTCGAGGAAAGACTGCGACTTCTGCAGGGGCTATAGCGGACCAAGGAGCGGCGCCTCGAAACCTCGTGTCCTCGTGGCGCACGCACACAGGGGTCATGTACGTACGCAGGTTCGACACGGGCCGGAAATGCTGAGTTGACGTGGGCTGATAATGTAATGACGAGACACACGCCGCGCTCTCTGCGGACGGCTCCATCATCGCCTGGCCGCACAGCCTGCCTGAGCAAGATGGGCCAAGTAAGCGTCACGTTCTTCCACCAATGGCGCCGCGAGGTGGCGTGCCCATGAATCATGGAGCACTCAACACCTACACCACATAAGTTCGGCCACGACATAAACAATCTTATGTGCTGTGCAACACAAGCATGGGCTTTCACGCCTGAGGCGGCCCGTGTTCCCCGGAGCACGGGGACCTCCCCTATCCTGCTCCGGGACCCAGCCATGAAGTGCGCACGCTGGGAGGGCAGCATCCACCCCAAGAAGAACCACCCAAACCTGAAAATGGCCCAAGTCGGTTCCAGCGAGGGATCTACGATACACAATGAAGTTCTTTTTGCCGGA
>DASYBA010000365.1:0-3644 GCA_036501005.1 Candidatus Xenobia bacterium
CTTGCAACAGATAGGGGCGGATCGGACCGCGCTGTTTCTCCGCGAAGCCGCCCGGGTGACGACTGGCGAGGTGACCGATACTCCGCTGGAAACGCTCGATGCGGAACTGGCCAAAGAACCCGATGCTTTGGCGAATCTGGCCCTGGTCTTCGTCCAGGCGCATCAACAGGAGATCGGCACCGGCCCCTCGGCCTCGTAGGCGGTCATCTGTCGAATAGTTCCCAGGATCAGCCCATTCGCAACATATTGGCAACACCATGGAACAAGAAAAGTAACAACGGTAACCAACCGTTCAGCCAACGGATGAGCGCTGGTCCCATCGTCTGCGCTACAATCAATACAGACGAAAGAGGGAGGCCAGACACTCATGGCGCTATCCACCGGAACGCAACTGCAAGGCCTTGGAATAGGATCCATTCCGGGCATCTCGTCACCCGTGCCAGGGGGCGGAGGGCTGACTGCGTTCAGCAGTCTGCCCAGCGCCGGCATGGGGCTGCCCGCCACCGGCATGCCCGATGCGACCAGCTTGAGCCCCGAATCGCAGCAGCAGGGCGGCACGCAGGCTGAAATCGAGGAACTGATGGCCATGATCCAGATGCTCATGGCCGAGCTTCAGCAGCAACAGCAAGGCGGCAGCCAGGGGGGCGACAGCAGCAATCCCGCAGACAATATCGCCAACGACATGGGGGGCGGCGGAGGAGGGGGCGGAGCCCCATCATCGGGGGGCGGGGGCGTGCCATCGTCGGGGGGCGGCTCGAGCAGTCCGTCGGGCGGAAGCAGCGGCGGGGCTCAACCCAGCAACGCCCCCATCACGGCCCCCAACGGCTCCGGCGAGAAAGCGCTGCAGATTGCCCAGGGCCAACTGGGGGTCCAGTGTCAGAACATCAAGGTGCCCACCTACAACGTCGACGGTCGGCACACCGACGGCTGTGCCGACTTCGTATCGGCAGTCGAGTCGGCCGCCGGGCGATACCACCGCACCTCTGGCGACCCGCTGGTCAGCAACTTCGAACAGGACCTCAAGCACCAGGGCTGGCACTATGTCTCTCGAGGGCAAGCCCAGCCCGGCGACGTGGCCATCTTCCACAACTCAAGCGGCGGCGATCAGCACACGGAACTGGTCGCGAAGTCCGGCGCGACCCAGATGATCGGCAATAATGGCGATAGCCAGGAAACCGTGGGTTACGATAGCGGCCAGTGGGGCGCACCGGTCTTCCTGGCCCCCGGCAACGGCGGATAGAGCCAGCGGGGAGGGTTGCCCTCCCCGCTTTGCTCTCAGGCAGGCGTGGGATTCGCCTGGACGGTCTGGGTAGAGAGGTTGACCCAGCTCTTCTCGCCGACCAGCGCCTTGAGGGCCGGGTTCTCGGCCGTCGCCTTCACCAGGTGGATCTTGTCCCAGCCATAGCTGTTGCCATCCCAGCGGAGGCTCTTGTTGTCCTGGGTCGCAAGGTGGGTGACGTAGTAGTTGCCATCGTCAGCCTGCAGTACGGCCGCGGCCCGCTGCCACTTGTCGGCTTCACGAGCATGGATGGTGGCCAGTTCGACCGCCCTGTCGAACGACTTGCCGGCCTTGATGAAGAGGGGCAGCGGTCCGTCGCCGACGAGAATGTCGGTCAGATTCTGGGACGCGTAGGCTTCGATCTCGCCTGCCTTGGTCTGGCCGTTGTCCAGGTCGGCCTTGAACTCCAGCCTGGCCAACGGAGCGCCTATCCAGCTCTGGGGGTTGCCCTGTGCAGAGGGCGGCAGGGGTTGCGGGGTACCGGAAATCGCGGGCATGTGTTTTTCCTCTCTCGTTTGTCTTTATGTCTGGTGAGAGGATACTCAGCGACACGCCCCCGCGTGTTGCCAGGTCGTTAACGAATCTGAACGCCCGGGGGAACCTACCGGTAAAGCCAGACCCTCAACAAAGAGAGCAACTGTTCCGTGTCGACCGGCTTGGCGATATAGTCCGACGCGCCGGCGTCGATGCACTTGTCCCGGTCGCCCTTCATGGCTTTCGCCGTGAGGGCGATGATGGGCAGCGCCTTGAAGCGCGGCAAGAGACGAACCCGTCGAATGGTCTCGAATCCATCCATCTCTGGCATCATGATGTCCATGAGCACCAGCGATATGTCTGGATTTTCCTGGAGCGCCTCGATGCCGTCCCGACCGTTCTCGGCATAGAGCACCCGCATGTTGTAGCGTTCCAGCAGGCTGGTCAGGGCAAAGATGTTGCGCACGTCGTCGTCGACAATGAGGATCTTGCGATCGCCCACGATGGGATCGGTCTCGTACAACCGGTCCAGCATCTGCCGACTCGGCTCCGGCAGCGATTGATAGGGCCGATGGAGGTAGAGACAGGTGGCATCCAGCAAACGTTCCGGTGACCGCACGTCTCGCAACACCACATCTCTCGACCACTGGCGCAGGAGCAGATCATCGTCCCGATCCATGGACCCCGGCGTGTAGATGATGAGCGGCAGCTCGGTCAGCCCCAGTTCGCTCTTCATCTGGTCGATGAGGGAGAAGACCTGGACCCCGGGTCGATAGTGGATGATGGCGCAGTCGTACTTGTCGTGCAGCAGGGCCTCGACCGCCTCGGCCTCCGATCCTACCGAGTGGATGTCGATGCCCTCGCCACTCACCAGGCCGACCACCGTGTTCCGATCGTCCTCATCTCGGGCCAGCAGCAGCAACCGCCGCACCGGCGCCGTGACGTAGTGCTTGATGACGTCCAGGGACGACACCAGCTCGTCTCGCGTGACGGGCTTCTCGATATAGGAGAAGGCGCCCATGCGCAGACCTCGATCGTAGTCGCCGTTGGTCGATACCAGGTGCACCGGCAGATGGCGAGTATCGGGATTGCGCTTCAGCCGATCCAATACGGTGAAGGCATCGGTGCTGGGCAGGCCCAGGTCGAGGGTCACCGCGCTCGGCTGGTAGTCCCGGGCCAGCGCCAGCCCGGCTTCGCCGGTGACGGCCACCAGGCCCTGGAAGCCCTGTTCCCGGGAGAGGTCAAGCAACAATCTCGCAAAGTGCGGATCGTCTTCGATGATGAGCATGCTGAGCTGGCCGGCCTGCCAGTGATCGCGGTCGTCCTCCAGTTTGGGCACTTCTGGTGCCGGCACTTCGGCCGCCGCTTCCTCTGCCTCGGCCCGGACCCGCCGCAGTTCGGCCCGGGTCGGGGCCGGACGGGCCGGCACCGGCGGCGGCGGGGTGTACGACAGGGGCAGGAACAGCGTAAAGGTGCTGCCCTCGCCTCGCTCACTCACCAGCTTGATCTCGCCACCCAACAGGCGAGCGATTTCACGGCTGATGGACAAGCCCAGACCGGTACCGCCGTACTGGCGGCTGGTCGTGCCGTCAGCCTGTTGGAAGGCCTCGAAGATGATCTTGTGCTTCTCGGCCGGGATGCCGATACCGGTATCCTGAACGGAGAAGGCGATCACCGTCTCGGCTTCGTTGAGGCTGTCTCGTTCGATGCTCCAGCCACCGGTGGCCACCCGCATCTTGAACTCCACGAAACCGTGATCGGTGAATTTGAAGGCGTTGGACAGCAGGTTCTTGAGAATCTGCTGCAACCGTTTCGGATCGGTCTTGATCGAATCCGACAAACGCTCGTCGACGTCGATACGGAAGTCCAGCCCCTTGCTTTGCGCCAGTTG
>DASYBA010000366.1:0-1512 GCA_036501005.1 Candidatus Xenobia bacterium
CCACCATCCCGGTCATGCCCGAGCAACCCCTCGAACCCCCGCTGGCCATGGGCGCGCCTCCTGTTCCCGAACCCCCACCGACCCCTCCGGCGCCGCCGCCGCCCGCCGAGGGCAGGCCACGGCCGTCCCTCTTCGCCAGTCCCACGCAGCGGCTGGACATCTCGGAGGCGCTGGCGGCCGCCCTGGTGCGAGAGTTGTCCCAGTCCAACGAGCCCCCCGCACCGGCGCCTGCGGCCGAGCCGCCTCTCGCCATGGGAGCTCCCGCCCCCGAGCCCCCCCTGGCCATGCCGGCCCCGCAGGTCGTCTCCGAAGCCCCGGAACCCCTGGTCACGGCGGCCCCGACCATTCGAGAGCTGCCTCCGCCCCAGCCGCCTCTTTTGACGCCGCTCGGGCTGCGGCCGGGCGACGCCCTGCCGATGGCGCCGGGGGCCGACGACACCCCCTTGCCCGCCACCCCCGACGCGGTCGACGTGACGCGCCTGCACGACTACATCACCAACCACGATCTGGCGCGGGCTTTCGCGGCCTTCCACAAGGGGCTCGAGTCGGCGCCCGCCAATCGCGAGCTGCGTCAGCACCTGGCCCACACCTACTTTCAGAACGGCATGCTGGACGAAGCCCTGAGTGAGTTCGAGAGCCTGGTCGATGCCGATCCGCAGAACGTGCGCTACCGCCAGCAACTGGCGGAGAGTTCGTTGTGGACGGCGGACGCCACTCGCTCGGTCAAGAACATGCTGGGCTACGCCAACTGCCTGCAGAAAGAGGGGAGCTTCGACGAGGCGGTGGCCGTGCTCGAAGACTGCGTCGCCCTGGACCCCAGCAGCTCCCGGGCCCGCCTGGCGCTGGCCGACCTGCACCTGCAGTTGAACCTGCCCAACCTGGCCCTCTATCACCTCAACACTTTGTCCGACGTCGCCTTGCAACGGGATGATCGTGAGGGCACCCTGGCCACGCTGAACCGCCTGCACACCATGACGGGCGATCCGGTCTACCAGCAGCGACTGGCCTCCGCGCTGGTCAAGTTCGGCCAGCCGGATGAAGCCCTGGGGCAGTATCGGGAGCTGGCGCTGAAGGCCCGCCAGCGAGGCGACATGCATACGTCGCTGCACGGGTGGCAGCAGATCCTGCAGGTCGAACCGGAGCATGAAGAAGCGCTCGAGAATCTGACCGAGCTGTACCGAGCCCTCAACGACGGAGAGCACTTTCTCGCCACCGTGTCGGTGCTGGCCCGGGTGTGCCGGCAGAACGGCAAGCTGGATCGGGCCCGGACGTACCTGGAGACCATCCTGTCGGTCGACGGCCGGCGGCTGGACGTGCGCAAGCAGCTTGTCGAGATCTACCTGGAGCTGAACAACCTGCCGGCGGCCTCTCACGAGGCGCAGACGGTGCTCGAGTCAGCCATGCAGTTCCGGGACTACCCGTCCGCCATCGAGCTGTTGACCCGCCTGTCTGGCGCTGATCCCGACAACCTGTCGTGGCGGGAGCAGTTGGCCGGGGTCTACGAGCTGATGG
>DASYBA010000367.1:0-6520 GCA_036501005.1 Candidatus Xenobia bacterium
GGTGATGGCGGCTCGGGCCAGGCCCTCGCTCTGGATACCCTCGAGGTACGTGCTGGACATGCTGAGATTGAATATGGCCAGGGTCGCCATCAAGACCCCCAGCAGCAGGACCAGCACCGTAACCGTAATCACCACGCCGAGGGCCATGCCGCGGTCGTGCGAGGGTCGACGTGGGGCCATAGGTCCCGCTCCTCCGATCTGGCATGATGATAGACATCCCCAGGGCCTTTGTCAGTGACACATGCTACCTGGTTTGACGTTAAACCTTCTCGGCTTGAAGAAGGTGGCCGCCGAAGGTCGGGTGGAATGCCCCAGGCGTGCGGATCCCTCGCCTCCTGGCCGCGCTGCTGCTAGTGTGGACGGCTACCCTGGCCGTGGGCCAGGCCGTCCCCGGTCAAGGCCCGATGCACGTGCAGATCGATAGGCCGACCTGCATCGCAGTCTCGCCCCACGGCCGCGATGCGTGGGTTCCATCGCAGGGTCCCACCAACCAGGTCGATCTCGACGATCCGAAAACGGGTTCCTGGGACATTCGACTAAGTGGGAACCGCGACTGGTGGACCGAGTATGCCCAGGACGTCAACGTTCCATTCTCTGCCGGGAGCCAGCCCCCCACCATTCAGCTTACCCAGTACCATTATCGGATGTGGCCTTTCCTGGTGGTGACCGGTGCCGCGATGCTGGGTGCGGCGGGCGTGTTCGTGTCGAACGCCAATCGCCGCGTCCGGGCAGCCCGGGCCGAACAGGAGGAAACCGAGAGGACCACGCAGGTGGCGGGCCCTTCCGGCGACCCCGAGCGGATCGGACGCTATCGAGTCCTGGAGCGCCTCGGTCAGGGCGGCATGGCCGAAGTCTTCAAGGTCGAGGCCCCCGACAAGGGCGTCTACGCGCTCAAGGTCCCTCTCCCGCACGTGCGCACCGATCAGCTCTTTCTCAACCGCTTCAGCCGGGAGATGCGTCTGGGCACCGCCCTCGTGCACCCCAACCTGGTTCGCATCCTCGACACCGGGTTCGTGCGGATCGGTGGCCAGGGGTTCGACAATCCCTTTCTGGTCATGGAGTTCATCGACGGCGCCCCGCTGGCAGAACCGACGGCCTCCTGTCCCTGGCGCGACAGCCTCGAGCTGGGCGTCGACGTGCTCGATGCCCTCGAATACATCCACGGCAAGGGCGTCATCCACCGGGACCTCAAGCCGGGCAACATCATGCGAACGCATGACGGCCGCATCAAGCTGATGGACTTCGGAGTAGCCCACAACCAGTTCACCATCGGCGGCCGACTGACCGCGACCGACCAGATTGTCGGCACGCCGATGTACATGGCCATCGAACAGTTGAACGGCCAGCCCGTGACCGGCCGAGTCGACATCTACGCCCTCGGCGTCCTGCTCTACGAGCGCCTCACCGGCAAGCCGCCCTTCACCGGCGACATCTTCCAGATCATCACGACCAAGCTCTCCTCCGACCTGCCCCCGCTCGCCGAGGCGCGGCCCGATCTGCCGGCGCCCGTGAGCCAGGCGATCATGCGGATGGCCGCCACCCAGCCCGACGACCGGTTTCCGGACGCCGCCTCCGCTCGAACTGCGCTGCAATCCCTCCTGTGAAGGACCCCCGGAGCGAGAAGCTGAACTCGAGGGTCCTTATGCCCGAGCTGCCGAGCGAGTACCACCCGGACGATATGGAACGCCGCTGGCAGGACGCCTGGGAGAAGAGCGGCATCCATCGCTGGGACCCGCAACGACCCCGCAGTGCCACCTTCGTGGTGGACACCCCGCCCCCCACCGTGTCAGGCTCCCTCCACATCGGGCATGTCTTTTCCTATACGCACCAGGACGTCCTGGTGCGCTTCCATCGCATGCGGGGCTTCAACATCTGCTACCCCATGGGCTGGGACGACAACGGCCTTCCCACCGAGCGCCGAGTGCAGAACGTCTTCCGCATCCGCTGCAACCCGACCCTCCCCTACCAGCGCGAGTGGCGGCCGAATCGGCAGAAGACCAAGGACGCTCCTATCGAAGAGGTGTCCCGCCGCAACTTCATCGACGCCTGCTCCGAAGTGACGCTGGAGGACGAAAAGGCCTTTGAGGCCTTGTGGCGTCATCTAGGCCTCTCTGTCGACTGGTCGATGACGTACGCGACCATTGACCGGCAGTGCCGGCGAACCTCGCAGGCGTCCTTCCTCGAACTGCTGGAAAAAAAGCAGCTCTACCAGACCACTTCACCCACCATGTGGGATCTTGATTTCCAGACGGCGGTGGCGCAGGCCGAAGTCGAGGAACGGGTCCGCCCGGGTGCCTATCACGACATCCGCTTCGAACTGGACGGCGGGGCTTCGTTCGTGATTTCAACGACTCGCCCAGAGCTGCTCCCGGCCTGCATCGCCGTCGTCGCCCACCCGCACGACGCCCGCTACCAGTCGTATTTCGGCAAGAACGCCGTCAGCCCGCTCTTCCACGCCCCGGTGCCCGTCATGCCGTGGCCCCAGGCCGACCCGGAAAAAGGCACCGGCATCATGATGGTGTGCACCTTTGGCGACCAGGCCGACGTCGAATTCTGGAAGCACTCGCCCCTGCCGCTCAAGCAGCTTATCGGCACCGACGGTCGACTGCTCCACGTTCGATATGGTGAAGGCGCCTTCTTGAGCCGGAATGCCGACGAGGCCAACCGCGCCTACGAGCAACTGGCCGACAGCACCATCGCCGCAGCCCGCAAGCGGATCGTCGAACTGCTGCGGGCGGCAGACGCCTTGGTGGGTGAACCGCGCCCGGTCGAGCACCCGGTCAAGTTCTACGAGCGAGGAGAGCGGCCTGTCGAATACCTGCCGACCCGGCAGTGGTACGTGCACCTCCTGGAACATAAACAGGAGCTCCTCAAGCAGGGGCACAAGATCCAATGGCACCCGCACGGCATGCGGGTGCGCTACGAGACCTGGGTACAGGGCCTCAACCAGGACTGGTGTATCAGCCGCCAGCGCTTCTTTGGCGTACCCATTCCCGTCTGGTATCGCATTTCTCCCAATGGGAATATTCAATACGATCACCCCATCCTGCCGGAGCGGGCCAGCCTGCCGGTCGACCCCATGTCGCAGCCGCCGCCCGGCTACCAGGAGCGGCAGCGAAACCAGGACGGTGGCTTCTGCGCCGATCCCGACGTGCTCGATACGTGGGCGACGTCGTCGCTCACCCCGCAGATCGTCAGCGGCTGGCCGGATCACGACGACCGTCACAGCAAGCTCTTTCCCATGGACCTTCGTCCGCAGTCGCACGAGATCATCCGCACCTGGGCCTTCTACACCATCGTCAAGGCATGGATGCACAACGAGGACATTCCCTGGCGGCACGTGGCCATCAGCGGCTGGATCCTCGACCCCGACCGCAAGAAGATGAGCAAGTCGGTGGGCAACGTCGTCACGCCCGACCACCTGCTCAAGCAGCACTCTTCCGATGCGGTTCGATACTGGGCAGCCCGCGCCCGCCTGGGCGTCGACACCGCCTTCGACGAGCACGTCTTCAAGATCGGCAGCCGACTCTGCACCAAATTGTTCCACGTGAGCCGCTTCGTGCTGCAGCACACCACCTCCCAAGACGCCTCGACCTCCGAGGTGACCGAGAGCCTGGACCTGGCCTGGGTGGATACCCTCCGGCAGGTGGTGGAGCAGGCCACCACCCACTTCAAGGCGTTCGAATATCCGTCTGCACTGAGCGAGACGGAGGAAGCGTTCTGGACCTTCTGCGACGACTATGTCGAACTGGTCAAACGACGGGTGGTGCAAGCCGGCGGTGGCCCCGGTCGAGGCTCCGCGGCGGCCGCCCTGCGTCTCTCCCTGCGCACGTTCGTCCAGTTGTTCGCGCCCACCCTGCCCTTCATCACCGAGGAGATCTGGTCGTGGGGCTTCCAAGGGGCAGGTCGCGATGCCTCGGTGCACACCAGCCACTGGCCGAGCGCCGAGCTTCTCGATACGGAGGAAGCGACGGACGCCCTGGTGCTCTCCCACGCCACCGAGGTGCTGCACAAGATCCGCATGGCCAAGACCAACGGCAAGGTCAACCTGCGCTGGCCGGTCAAGCATCTGGCCATCGTCGGCAACGACGTCGACCTGGCCCTCCTCCGCCTGGTGCTGCCCGACGTGCTGGTGGCGGGGGCCGTGCAGAACGATTGCGTGCGCCTCGTCGAGGGAACTCCCCCCAAAAAAGAGTACTTCGGCGTGACCGTGACGCTGGGCGACGAAGCCACCGTGTGAGCGTGTCCGTCGACGTCCAGGGGCAACCGGGGCAGCCGCTCCTCATCTTGTCGCACGGCGCGGGCGGCACCCTGGACACGCCGCTCCTGGTCAAGCTGCAGGCGGGTCTGACGGCTCGGGGCATCACGGTCGCCCGCCATAACTTTCCCTACACCGAAGCGGGCCGCAAAGCGCCCGATCGGGCTCCTGTGTTGATGGAAACCATTCAGAGCGTCGCTCAGGGCCTGGTGCAGGCCTGGCAGCCGACGAAGCTCATGCTGGGCGGCAAGTCGATGGGCGGCCGCATGGCCTCGATGCTGGTGGCGGAGGGTTTTGCAGCCGATGGGCTGGTCTTCCTCGGCTATCCGCTCCACCCGGCCGGGCGACCCGACAAACTGCGGCGTGAGCATCTCGCCGACATCCGCTGCCGCATGCTGTTCTTGAGCGGCACTCGGGACCCCCTGGCCCGCACCGATCTCCTGGAGGAGACGGTGCGGAGCCTGGGGCGCAAGGCACGTTTGCTGCTGCTGCAGAACGGCGATCACAGCCTGGAGAAGGGGGTATCGGATGGGGCCCCGTGGGCCGAGGCCGCCATCCAGCGCTGGATCAGAGGTGGGTCTTGAGCCAACCCCACAGCCCGTGGCCGCCATGGTCCGGCGGAGGGGCCGAGGGGTCGGTGCCGTTGTCGACGCCGCCGTCGCTGCCGTCACCGTTATCGCCGGTGTCGACCGTGCTGCCGTCGTCGCCGCCCGTATCGACGGTCCCGCCGTCACTGCCATCGGTCCCATCGTCGCCGGTGTCGACCGTGCCGCCGTCTCCGCCATCGGTGGGGACGGGATAGGGGTACGGTTCCGGCACCGGGTACGGCTCAGGATAGGGAACCGGCACCGGCTGCGGATTCCAGCCACCGCCGCCCCCGCCGTGCCAGCCCCCGTGGTGCCCGCCGTCGCCGGAATCGCCGCCATGCCAGCCGCCACCACCGCCGCCTGGGCGAGGCTGAGGACGAGGCTCTGGGCGAGGTTCAGGCCGTGGCTCCGGGCGCGGTTCAGGGCGCGGTGCAGGTCGGGGCTCCGGACGCGGGGACGGTGAGGGCCGGGGCGCCGGGACGGGATGGGGCGTGGGCCTGAATACCGTCCCTCCCCCATGCGCGGCGGACAAAGCCGGGGCGCTGGTGAGGCTATGGGCCAGGGCCAGGGCGGCCGGGGACGAAGGCGGCGGGGTGCTGCTCGCCGGGGGAGCGCCCGCGGGGCCACCGGTCAGCTCGACTCTGTCGCCAGAGCCAGCGGGGGGTTGTGAAGGTCGGGCCGCCATCAGGTGTGCGGTCCAGGTAGGTGCGACGCGGCGCGCCGCAGCCGAGATTTTGTCCATGGGGTCCTCTCTCATGCCTGTGTTTTTTTATCGGTTCGGGTTTCTCGTCGACAGGTTAGAAGAGAGCGATATAAACATCAACGCCCCGATGTTGCCGCGCTGTTAACAGCCGGTCGAACTAGCTGCCTCGGTACGTCGAATAACCAAAGGGGCTGAGCAGCAAGGGCACGTGATAGTGCGAGGCGGCGTCGTGAATCTCGAACGTGATGGCCACCTCCGGGAAAAAACCCTGGGTGCCCTGCGAAGCCAGCCACGCGCCGGTGTCGAACGTCAATCGATACTTACCGGTCTGGAGTGGATCGCGCAGCAGATCCTTCACCCGGCCATCGGCGTCCGTCGTCTTGCGAGACAGCTCCTTCCACGACCCTTCCAGGCGCTCCAGGAGTACTGCAACGCCCGCGGCGGGGCGCCCTTTTGAGGTATCCAGCACGTGCGTCGTGATGCCACTCATCCTTTTAGCAACTTCTCCAATCTCAAGTGGGTAATCTTGATTTGCTCACCGGCCGCGACCCGCACCTCGTTCTCGGGCGAGTTGCCCAGCCGTCGAGACAAATCGTCCAGCATCTCCTCGCCCGACCGTCCGGTGGCGCACACGATATACGTATAGCCAAAGCGGTCTCGATACGCAGCGTTGCCGTCGCCCAGGCCCTTCTTGGTGGCCTTGGAGTCTGCCGCGGTCCCGGCTTGCTCGGCGTGCGACAAGGCCTCGCCCCGGGCATCCTGGTGGCCCGAGTCGGCCTTGGCCCCAATGGCGGGATGACAGGCGAAGGCGGCCTGCCAGTCGGAGGCGCCCAGCCCCCACCAGGCCTTGTCGGCCGCGTCCAACAACGCATGGGGGGTCGCGTAGGGGCGCCCGGCCATCATGGCCTCCACCCAGCGAGGCGCGCCGCAGCAGCGTCGCAATTCGTCGCTGGCTCGCTCGGTGCGCAAGGT
>DASYBA010000368.1:0-5259 GCA_036501005.1 Candidatus Xenobia bacterium
GTTGACGTAGGGATGGGACTTGCCTGACAGGGGCCCGGCGCACGCGGCGCGGCAGACCATCGCAGCGGTCATCAAAACCAGTGACATCCGTGTCAATCCCATGTGAGAGAGCCGTGTTCTGCAAGGGCCCGCAGCCTCCCTTTGGAAGTCGAGCTCAGACCAGGGGCGACGCGGCCCGGCTGGCCCGGGCCAGGGCCGTGCGGCGGCGATCGAGATGGCCTTCGAGCAGACGCCCCAGACGGGCCACGCCATCTCTAATCCGAGCCGGCGTCTGGGCCGCGAAGCTGAGGCGGAGGTGGGCGCCGGGTGTGGGCTGGTAGTAGAACTGGCTGCCCCGGGCCAACCCTACCCCTCGTTCGACCGCTTCCAGGAACAGCTCTCGCTCGCTGGTGCCGTGGGGCAGCGTGATCCACACGTTGAAGCCCCCGTGGGGCGCGATGAACGAGCCCGGCGGCATGTGTTTCGACAGGGCTTCGATCATGGCATCCCGCCGCTCCCGATAGAGCGGCAGAATGCGGTCCAGATGGCCCTCGAAGCTGCCTTTTTTGAGCCACCACGCCAGCGCCTTCTGCATGAAGAGAGAGCTGACCAGTTCGCAACTCTCCTTGACCGCCACCAGTTCCAGGAGGAGCGGCTGGGCGGCCACCACCGCGCCCAGCCGGAGGGCCGGGAACAGCACTTTCGAAAAGCTTCCGATATAAACGACCCGCTCGTTCTCGTCGTCGGCCTTCAGGGCCAGAGGCGCGGGACCGTCGTAAGACAGCCAGCCATAGACGTCGTCCTCGAGAATCAGCAGGTCCCACCGTTCCGCCAGTTGGAGCAGGGCCTTGCGGCGGGTTTCGGCCAGCGAGACGCCGATGGGGTTGTGGAAGGTCGGAATCGTATAGAGAATGCGGGGACGCAGTGTGGCACAGATCTGCTCGAGGGCGGACAAGTTGATGCCGTCGGAGTCCATGGGCACGCTGACCACGCGCTGCCCCCGCTGGGAGGCCAGCTCGATGACCCCGGAGTAGGTCGGCTCCTCCACCAGCACGGTGTCATGTGGGCGACAGAAGGCCTGCACGGCCAGGAAGATGGCCTGCTGCGCGCCGCCGTTGATGAGGATGTCGTCCGCCGTCACCGATAGCCCCCTGGTATTCAATAGCTCGCTCACCTCGGTGCGCAGGTCCAGGTCGCCCTGGATGGGCCCGTAGCCCAACCCGTCGCTGGGAACGTGCTGAAAGGCGGCACTGAAGTTCGGATAAGCATCGGGGGCCGGTATCGCCTGGGCAAACGACAAAAGATCCGCCTTCTCGGTCAATCGCATGAGCTCGCCCAACCGCAACTGGTTGCGATCCTGGGCGAGCGGGGCGGCCGCCAGGACGGGCCGGATGGGCACCGGCGGGGGAGCAGAGCGGGCGTGGGCCACAAACGTGCCTCGACCGACGAAGGATTCGATGTAGCCTTGCGACTGCAGCTCGGCGTAGGCCGTGTGGACAGTCAGACGCGTGAGGCCCATGTCGGCGGCCAGTTGGCGGACGGTCGGGAGCCGGGTGCCCCCGGTCAATTGTCCCCCATCCACCTGGGCCCGTACATGATCGACGATCTGCTGGTACAAAGGCACGGTGGAGTCCCGTTTCAGGCTCATGTCCACGTGGGAATGTTCGATCCAGCCAGCCGGAAAACCTGGCAGATTGTCACCGTTATTGTCACTGTACAAATTGTCCCGAGAGGGTCATAATTCAAGAAGATAGACAGGTCAGAGGAGGAAGTCGAGCATGGCTCCGATGTGGGAAAGTCGCTATGCGAAGCGGGCCGAGCGGGTACGCGGGTCGGCCATTCGCGAGCTGCTGAAGGTGACTGAGCGACCTGAGTTCATCTCCTTCGGCGGAGGTCTGCCGGCGCCCGAAGTGTTTCCGACCGATGCGGTGCGGCAGGCCCTCGACAAGGTACTGAGGACCCAGCCTGGGCGGGCGCTGCAGTACAGCACGACGGAAGGCTATACCCCCCTGCGGCAGTGGTTGGCCCAGTCTTTGTCCAAGGACAATTTGCACCTGGATGCGGACAACATCCTCATCACGTCGGGCTCCCAGCAGGCCCTGGATCTCATCGGCAAGCTGTTGGTCGACGAGGGATCCAACGTCGTGGTGGAATCGCCCACCTATCTGGCCACCCTCCAGTGCTGGCGAACCTATGGGGCGATCTTCACCAGCGTGCCGTCAGACGACGACGGCCTGGTGACGGCCGGTCTTCCTCCGGTGCTGGCGACGTCGCCCCGGCTCATCTACTGTGTGCCCAACTTTCAAAACCCCCGCGGGGTGACTATCTCGGAGCCTCGGCGCCGGGACCTCGTCGACATGGCGCGGAAGTTCGACGTGGCCATCATTGAAGACGATCCCTACCGGGACTTGCGATTCGAGGGCGATCCCCTCCCTTCCCTGATGGAGCTGGATGGCGCGAACGGCAACGTCCTGGCGCTCGGCTCCTTCTCCAAGGTGTTGACCCCCGGGCTGCGGGTTGGGTGGATCGCGGGTCCGAAGAACGTCATCGAGAAGCTGACCTTGATCAAGCAGGGCACCGATCTCCACACCGCGACAGTAAACCAGATGGCGGTCTACGAACTGGTCGCCAGCGGCACCATGGCCCGCCACCGGCACGTCATCGTCGATGAGTACCGGCGCCGCCGCGACGCCATGCTGGCCGCCATGGCGGCGCACTTCCCGCAAGACGTGCACTGGACCCGACCCTCGGGCGGCATGTTCTTGTGGGTGACCTTGCCGGAGGGCGTCAACGCCATGCGGGTGCTGGAGGCCGCCATCCAACACAAGGTGGCCTTCGTGCCCGGCGAGCATTTCCATGCCGAGGGCGGCCACGTGAATACCATGCGCCTCAACTTCTCCAACGCCGTGCCCGACAAGATCTGGGAGGGCATCGGGCGTCTGGCCGAAGCCGTGCGCGAAAACACGGACGTTGACAGGAGTGCTAAAATCATGGTCCACCCATGACCACCCCTGTCAAAACACGTTCGAAAAAGAAACCCCTTCCCGCCACGGTGCAGGCCGCGGCGCCCGTATCCGGTCCGATTCAACTGTCGGTGACCTCCGAGGTCGGCCGGCTTCGCAAGGTGATGACCCATCGGCCCGGTCCCGAGGTGGACCGCATGGCCCCGTGCCTGATGGACGAGTTCCTGTTTGACGACATCCTGTACGGCAATACGGCTCGGCACGAACACAAGCAGTTCTGCGACATCTTGCGCCTCGCCGCCGACGAAGTACTGGACATCGAGACCGTGTTGTCGGAGACGTTATCCGACAACCACGTGCGGCTGGCGTTTATCGAGTCGCTGTCCAGCCTGGAGAATCTGCCTCCGGTCATGACCGAGTTCCTGCTGTCGGTGCCCGCATCCGAACTGGCTCGACTGGCCATCAACGGTATCGAATTCTCCCCCGACATGGTCGAGCACTACCCGTCGTCCCGGCTGCCGTACGCCCTGACGCCCGTCCCCAACCTGATGTTCATGCGAGACCCGTTGGTGGTCTTCGGCCCCGGCGCTTTTCTGGGCTCGATGGCTCGCAAGATCCGACAGCGGGAGCCGCTGTTGGTCCGATACGCTTACGGCTACCATCCTCGCCTGAAGCTGGAAGAGCGGGAGATGTTCTATTTCGACGAACTGCCCTTGCTGACGCTGCGCCGCAAGATAGACATTCCGGGCCTGGAAGGCGGCGACTGTCTGGTGCTGAGCGACAAGGTCATGGCGGTGGGCATCTCGGAGCGCACCAGCGAGGTGGCGGTGGACCTCCTCATCGAGGCCTTGAAGAAGAAGACCATGCTGGAGACGGTGCTGGTGGTGCTGCTGCCCAAGCAGCGGGCCGTCATGCACCTGGACACGGTGTTCACCCAGATCAGCCAGGACGAGTGCCTGGTCTATGCGCCCATGTTCGATGCCAACGGTGCGGAGCTCTTGCCCGTCATCCGCAAGGACCTGCGCGGCAAACACGTGCGCTCTGAGCTGGTCGGCTCACTCTTGGACGGTCTGCGGCAGGAAGGCCTCGAGCTTCGTCCCATTCCGTGCGGAGGCCACGGCGACCGCATCATGCAGCAGAGGGAACAGTGGACGGACGGCGCCAACGCCCTGTGTCTGTGCCCCGGCGTCATCACCTTGTACGAGCGCAACCTGCGCACCGCGGAGGAGCTGAGCGCCAACGGCTATGACGTCGTGATGGCCGACGAGCTGCTCAGCGGGCGGGCCCAGGTGGTGCTGGACGGACGGCACAAGTGTGCCATCCTCATTGCCGGCCATGAATTGTCCCGGGCCCGGGGAGGGCCACGCTGCATGACCATGCCCCTCATCCGCGACCGGGTGTAAAATGTGGACAGTGCGGAAAAGTCGGAGGATAATTCATGGTTGAAACGTTGGATTTGAGGGAAAAGGGTGGGGTATTGAATGGCGAGCGGCAGTTATCCGACCGCCGGCTGTTCATGCAGTTCCTCGCTTTCGGCGATTGTTTCGATACGGATGCGCTGCTGCGGGCCCTCGAGGGCGGGGGCATGGAAGCGGTGTTGTACGCCGACGCCAACGACCCACGCGGCGTGGGCGTCATGACGTGGAGCGACCACCCGGACCACTTCGTGAACAAGGTTCGTCCCCTGGTCAACGGCGGGCCGTTCCAGCGGCTGACCCCCAAGCCAGAATACACCATGCTGGGCCGGACGTACGCCATCGGGCACGAGCCGAAGTTGGAAGACTGGCTTCTGGACAAACCTCGGCGGAACGTGCTCAATCCACTGAACCGCTGGGCGGTGTGGTATCCGCTGCGGCGCAAGGGAGAGTTCTCCGGTCTGGAGCCGGCCGAGCAGGGGCCGATTCTCTCGGAGCACGGCAAGATCGGGCACAGCTTCGGCGACGCCGGCCTGGCCGCGGACGTGCGCCTGGCGTGCTTTGGACTGGACAAGAACGACAACGACTTCGTCATCGGCCTGGTGGGACCAGAGTTGTTCCCTCTATCGGCCTGCATCCAGGCCATGCGTAAGACCCGCCAGACCAGCCGCTACATCGAGAAGATGGGCCCGTTCTTCATCGGTCGGGTGCTGTGGCAGAGCGCCTGCGCCCCGAAATTGTTACAATAGTAACATCCTGTTAACAGCTCGGGGTGGCGGGTGGGTTATCATACGGCCGAGGTGGCTACATGACGCTTGTTTCCCGTGCCCTGCCGGCTCGCCCGCGGGCCTTCAACCCCCAGCCCGGTGCGGCTGGACTGGGCGATCCCTACGATCCCAGCC
>DASYBA010000369.1:0-8758 GCA_036501005.1 Candidatus Xenobia bacterium
TCAGCTTTGCCGAGAAGGTGGTAGACTATCCCCGCTGTGACGTCGACGGACGACACATGGTCGACACCTGGCTGCTGCTCCAGTTGTACGATATTGCGGCTCGGGATCTGGACGGCTACGGCCTGCCCGAGGCTGGCATCTACTTTGGTACGCTGCGGGACGACTCGGTTCTCGATACGGATGACACGGCGCAGCGGGCGCGGATCTCCGTGGAGCAGGTCGCCCGCATCGCCGAGCTGCTCAGCCAGAGCTACTTTCTGCAGACGCAGATGCTGCCGTACAACTACCAGGATTGCGTATTGCGGGGCAACGCCACCAAGATCAACGCCCTGTTCCTGCGGGAATACCTGCGGCGGCGGCACACCATCCCGCCCGTCCCCGACGACTACAACACCTACGAGGGCGGCTACACCCAGATCTTCGAGGAGGGGGTCATATCGAACATCGTCCACTGTGACGTGGCGTCGCTCTACCCCTCGCTCATGCTGGTGTATCGGCTGGCGCCCCGCCAGGACGAGTTGGCCATGTTCTTGCCGTTGCTGTCCGACCTCCGCACCTTCCGTCTGCAGGCCAAGCGCCAGGCGCTCGACGCGGCCACGCCCGACGATCGCCATCACTACAATGCCCTCCAACAGACGTTCAAGATCTTCATCAACTCGTTCTACGGCTATCTGGGCACGTCGTTTTCCAACTTTGCCGATACGGCCATGGCCGCAGAGGTCACGCAAAAGGGGCGGGACCTCATCAACCAGGTCATCGACGAACTTCGCCGCCACGGGTGCCGCCCGATCGAAATCGATACGGATGGGGTGTACTTCGTCCCCCCGCCCGGCCGGGAAGGGGCGTCGGTGGTGGACGAGATCAGCCAGGCCTTGCCCACCGGCCTGAAGCTCGAGACCGATGCCACCTACCCCGCCATGTTCAGCCACAAGACGAAGAACTATGCCCTGTTGACCTCGGATGGGGAACTCGTCATCAAGGGCTCGGGCCTGAAGTCTCGGGGGGTGGAGAAATATCTGCGGGACCTGACCGAAGAGATCATCCGCCGGCTGCTCCAAGGGCGGGCCCAGGAGCTGCCCGGCCTGTACGACGAGCTGATATCCAGACTCGCCACCCATCAGCTTCCGATACGCATGCTCACCAAGACGGAAACCCTGTCGGAGTCGCTCGACAGCTACCAGCAAAAAGTCCAGGCCAAGAAGCGCAACGCGGCCGCGGCCTACGAGCTGGCCTTGAAGACCGGCCGCCGCATGCGACCCGGCGATCGGGTGACGTACTACGTGGCGGGGGAGGCGAAGAAGGTCCGCCTCTTCGACCAATGCAAGCTGGTCAAGGACTACGCCCGAGACGAGAACGTCGCCTATTATCAGCAGAAGGCCAAAGAGACGTTCGAACGCTTCCTGCCCTACTATCCGGCCGAGTCCCCGCTCCAGGCCCGGCTGGGCAAGCTCAAGGCGGTGCAGCAGGAACTGCTTTAATTAGCAGTGCAGGCGACGGCTGCGGTCGGCGAGCATGGCCTCGTGCCACCGTTGCCCACGCGACTACGAACTGATGCAGCTTCACTGAGCACCCTCCTCAGTGTCTTGCCATCGAAATCTTGCAATATCGGACTCAGGCCAGTGTAGCGTACCTTCCGGAAATTTGATAAGGTTTCTCTGACCCAAGTTCGATACTCCCAAGATAGCGAGATCAGGTATCTGCAAAACGGTATCGTCAGGTATCCCGCGGTATCGATGACGGTCCCGAGACACCTGGGCGGTATCGCGCTCCCATGCTAAGCTAGAGCAAGCCTGGAAGCACGAGGAGAAACGCTAATGCGATCGCTGCGCACAATTGCCATTTCATGCGCCCTGTGGGTCACGGTGGGGGTCACCGGCCAGGTGGGCGCCTCGCCAATACCGGGAAACCTCGTGAAAAATGGTTGCTTTTCGGGGGCCAGGGGCCCGTGCAGGTTTGGCCAGTACACCTATCCTTGCTGGTGCGGCGAGACCGTACACACCCTTCGGGGCAGCAACCCCACCAGCACGAGTTTCGCCGCGGACGAGTGCACGCATGGTTCCAGCTCCTCGTCGCTGTTCGTGAGTCAAGCGCTAACGCTGGTGCCCGGTGTTCCTGCCCGGGTAGATTTTTATACCTGCACGCCGGCCAGAGCTTCGACGATCAAGGCGACCTGCGGCCTTTTGACCTCGGCTTTGGATGCCGTGGACATTGGATTCTGCGAGCATCCGGGCTTCGCCGACGCGCAGGCGACCGAGAACAGTGTCTGCGGATCGGCAGAATTCTTTCTGCATTCGACCCATTCTGGAGCGGCCGGAACCATCAGTTGTTTCTGCGGAGATATCAACGATTTCAGCTTCTCCTTCACCCCTACCGCAGCTTTCGCTGACCGTCTGTTCATTCGTGAGACGACCAGTGCCCAGGTGTCGGGCGCGAACGGCCAGGCGCACGCCTTCGTCGACCCGAACATTGTGGTGACCGAGGCAGCCAGCGCACCGGAGATCGATACCCACTGTGTCACCTTGCCGCTGGCCTTGGTGCTAACGATGCTGGCCCTGGCCAGCGATCGACGCCTTCAGAACCCTGCCTGACGCCCTGGGGGCGGGTCACCACCCCAGGATTCGTGCAATACGGCAATCAGTTGCGACCGGTCCGGAACGTCAAACTTTCGATACAGGACATGCAGATGCTTTTTGACCATGGGTAGCGACAGGCTGGTCTGGACCGCTATCTCCTTGTTCGACAGGCCTTTTCGCACATACTCGAGAATGGTTTCCTCCCGCAAGGTGACCGGCACGGTGGGCTCCGCAGCGGCGGCCAGCGCGGCGACCGCAAAGCCGCTGACCGAGCGGTGGAGGTAGCAGTTGCCCTGGTGTACCACCTGGATGGCGAGAGCCAGTTCGTCTCGCGTGGCCGACTTCGGCAGGTAACCGAGGGCGCCCGCCCGCAAAGCCGAGTTGACGCTGGCCCGATCCTCGTACATGGACACCACCAGGACGGCAGGTCGGGGCCCGGCAGCCTTCAATTGGGACGTCAGCCAGCCTCCATCCTGGGCCGGCAACCGCAGATCCGCGATGACGACGTCGACATCAGCCCCTATAGCCTGCACGGCAGCTTCCGCAGAAGCCGCCTGGCCCACGATATTCACGAACGGCAGCGCTGACAACAGGCTGGCCATTCCCTGTCGAATCACGGTGTGATCGTCGACCAGAAACACACGAATCATGTCGTTCAATCGACTTACCCCCGGCAGACTGTGCGACAAACTTTCAACGGGACGGTCCCGACTCCTGTGGAGGGCCGCGGCATGCGGACGCCTAACCTCGTCTGGTGCAGCAAGAAGCTCCCGCAGGACGCATATCGAACAGTGCAGAGCGTGCCAGCTTGTCCGCCCAGGTCATGGTGGAGTCTTGCCGGGAACTGGGCAAGCGCTGCAAGACCGGCTGGGAAGTGTACCTGGGTTTCCTCATCACGCTACGGTTCGTCACGCCGTACTGGCAAGATCACGCCATGTGGATGACGACCGTGACGGTTTGCTGCTCCCTGACGGCGGGGGCCCGATGGTTCTTCGCTCGGCAACTGACCTTGCTGGAGGTCGACAGATTGTCCGGCCATCGGCGCCTTCTACAGGCGGCTCTGCTCTGTCACGGTCTGGTGTGGGGCGTTTTCACCGCCGCTACCCTGGCGTGGTATGCCCGCCAATGGACTGCCCAGGCGGTCTTCATCGGCACCGCAGCCTTGTTGTCCGGAGCCGTGCACCGCTTCGCACCCTCTCGCATGGCCTGCACCGGATACGTGCTGGGCATGCTGGTCCCGTCGCTAGCCACGACGGCATGGACGGACGTCGTGTTCGCCCTGATGATCTCCCCCTACATCGCCTATATGCTGGTGATCAGCCGTTACCAGGCCCGGGACTGGCGGCAGTCGGTCGAAGACCGCCTGCTCATCGGCCTGCAGCGTCATCAACTCGAAGACCTCAACCGCTTGCTCGAAGGCATGGACGTTGGCCTCGCCCTGGTCGACGAGAGGGACGTCATCATGGAGGTCAATCCATGTCTGTGCGAATTGACGCGCCGCCCGAGAGAGCGCCTGGTAGGGCAGGTTTTCAGCCACATCCTGGTGGATGGCGACCGCCAGGAAGACAGCCTCTCGTTCAGAGGACTGTTCGGCAGCGAAGGAGACGCCTATCAAAGCGAGGTCCGCTGCCGCCAGGGCACCGGCGACGTGGTCTGGCTCAACATGTCGGTATCCATCATGCCCAGTCCGGGCAGTGTCCGCCAGGCGGTGCGAGCCCTCACCGACATCAGCGATCGACGGCTCCAGCAGGTCGTCCAATTCCAGGAAACAGAGAGACGATTGCTGGCGGCCGAGCTCCACGACGTCATCTCGCAGCCTCTCACGGGTCTGTTTTACGGCCTGCAACAGGTGCCGGGCATGGGCGACCTGGAGGCTCGAACCAAAACCCTGCTCGGCGAGCTCAGGAGGTTGATGAGGAACCTGCACGGCCCGCAAGGGCAGTTTGACGTGCGCCAGGCTCTCTTGAACCTGGTGGAAGACTACCGGGGTCAGTGCGAGGTCGACTTCAGCGCCAACCTGTCCGACGACCTGGTGCTGCTGGACGGCCTGAGGGGCATATTTCTACACCGCATCGTGTCGGAATCATTGGCCAACGTGCTGCGCCATGCCAGGGCCGGCCTCGTGACCATCGATATTGACGTGGTCGATGGCCGTTTGCAGGGCAGCATTCACGACGACGGTATCGGTTTTGACGTCGACCAGGTCGATACGCAACGGCATTTTGGCCTCAGCGGCATGCGGGCGCGATGCGAACTTCTGGGCGGCAGTCTGGCGGTTCATTCCAGCGAGGAGCACGGCACGGAGATAGAATTCGACTACTCGATATTATAAGCCATTGTAAATCAGGCCGGGCGGGGGCGCTTCTCGTATAGTACGGGACCGTCGTAGGGCTGGCCGGTGAGTTCGGCCTTCACCGGGCCCATGACGTTCTGCATCTCCCGGGTCAATTGGGGAATCGCCTCTTGCTCGCCGTATTGCTTCACGACGGGCTGCACAGGAATGGGGTCGCAGACCACTGCCTCCAGCACCGGGCGCTTCTGCCAGCCCCTCGCCATGCCCAGGACGGCCACGGTGCCGGCGGCCACAAGAAGCACCGGAGCGAGGACCGGAGCCGCGGCCAGGAGAGCCACGCCCGCCGCGGCGCCAGCGCCTGCGCCCACCAACCCCGCCACGGCCTTGACGCCCATGCGAAGCGGGGCCTCCAACGATCGGGCCGGGCGCACGGCTTTGTTGGCTGCGGCGGCGCCTATGAAAGCGCCGGCCAGTGCCGCGCCCCCAATCGCCACGCCCGCCCCCACTGGACCCCCGAGCACGGCCAACAGGGTGGCGCCGGTGGCAAAGCCAGCCGCGGCCAGAAGCCCCGCTGCCTTTTCCCGATGCGTCGCCTCACTACCGTTGGCGGGGTGATGGTCGACCACGATTCCGATAACCTGATCCGCACCCCCGTGCACCGCGTTGGATGCGGCGCCCATGTGGTAGGGCCCTAACTGATCGGGCGTGCGCTCGTTGCCGCCCGACGGCGCGATGGCGACGGCCACGCCCTGGTGAATGAGGTCCGCCCCGTGTCCCTTGGCGACGCTGGAAGGCTTGGCACGGTCGACCGGATAGGCACCCGCGGCCACCAGGAGGGGGGTCAGCGGGCCGACAAAAACGCCTTTCATCGCCATGAACCGCACGTCTTGCTGCCCCATGAGCTGCTTGACCACCAACGGTTCGATAGATGCAGGATGGTCATAGACAATCAGGGTTTTCTTGCCCGTCGTGTCGAGATTTTCCTGACCGTGCACCCGGACCCGACACATCAACGGGAGCGCCACGTTTACGCCAGCCTGGATCAGGCGAGGATGGCTGGGATGCGAACGTTCGTCGGCTGGACCATTGTACTTGCCGCCCAGGGCGTCTTCACCCCGCGCGTCCATCTCGTCGGAAACGGTGCTGCTGGGGTTCTCCCACAACATATTGCGAACGTCGTGGAGACTCCGTTGGATGGAAGACGACATGGCTGAAGTTTGCATGGGCCTACTCTACCAGCCTTCTGTAACGCGAGTCTACAGAACATGCTTCCGCCGTGTTAACTTACGCCGGCGGCAACATGCTCATGCAGGCCCACCCCGACTGGGCTGGTGGTCTGGAAGCCCCCAGATCCCCAGGGGCCAAACCCCGCAACGTACCTGTCGCGTTACAAGAGGCGTTGTAACGCGACAGGTTCGTTACACTCCTGTCGCCTCAGGGTGGCTGGCGTGCGTCATGAAGCAGCATCGCCAAGGCGACGTTTTTCTCCAACCGGAACAAACCGTACCCGCACGACTGCAAGCCCCTGGCCCGCAAGACGGTGGCGTGGGGCGAGGCCACCGGCCACCACCATCGCTTCGAATGTGACGACGCAGACGTACAGTTGCTCGAGGCCCCGGATGGTACGCTCTGGCTGAGGGTCAACAAGACGTCGCCGTTGGTACACGAGGAGCATCGCACGCTCAGCATCGAGCCCGGGGTCTATCGATATCTGCCCCAGCGAGAATATGTTCCAGACCCCGTTCAGCAAGTTCGACGCGTTACCGACTAGCTCTCGTCCGCCGGGTGGTAGGTTTCTGGCGACAAACCGAAAGTCCACGCCACTGCGGAAGCACAGGTCCGAAATCGAGGCGGGACGCGGAGGAAGTACTGTTGCACCGGCCGAGGGGTGGCGATGACACAATCCCTCCAACACCAGAGACTGCCTACGCGTGCAGCCATGTATGCAGCTCGTCGGCTGGCGTGCGGCTGAGCTGCTCGAGGGCATCCAGCACGGCCAGTTCGAGACCCCTCCACGACTTCTAGCTGATGCGCACTCAAGGGTGCGCGTACTTCAGCGGCCGACTTTCGTCTCCCAGTCACGGTCGAGCCCGAGCCCCTCCGCGGCCACGTCGTGCAGATCGTTCCACCCCTCGCTCAGCATCACGGCCGGCACTTCCTGCAGGGGCAGGGGACTTTCACCCCGCCAGAAGGTCAAGCGGTCGATGGCCACGAGCTTGTCCTGTTCCGGTAGCGGATTGCCGGTGAACTCCAGGCGCGCCTCGATGTCGATGCTGGGGAAAGAACGGCGATACCAATAGAACCATCCCCCGTCCTGCGCCGGTCCTCGGCTGTAGCCCAGCCCCAGGGCCTGGGTCCGCAGCGCAAACGCCTTCACCAGATGGCCCTGGAAGAGGTCCAGCGTGGCTAGCTGGCCATCCTTCGGATGCCATGCGGGGCGACCGAACTGGCGGCACGGTGAGGGTATCGAATTCTCCAGAAAGTGCCGGATCCAGCCTTCTCCCGCACTCGTCGTCAGCACGTGGGCCAGACGAATGGTGGCATCTCTGGGGAGGTCCACGGGTTCCGAGTCTGCATCGCAGAGGCTGCCGTCCTCGAGCGGGCGAAACGTCGTCTCACCGCTTTGCCACACCAGCCGTCGACAGAGCGAACCGACCATCGGGTGTCGGTTCAGGTAACGGTCCCAGTCTTCGAAAGGCCAGGCGCGCTGGATCAGCATGGCTTCGAACAATCTATCCCGCTGCGCCTGTAGGATGGCCTTGACCTCTTTCCGACACTTGCGCACCGCCTCCTGCGCCGTTCCGCTGACCTCGGCGTGATCGTCCAGACGCAGGACCTGGCCGTCTTCCAGCACCTGCTCGTAACCGCTATCGAATCCCGCCGTGGGGATGGTTCGATCGGCGAGGTCGTCCACCGTCCATCCCCGCCGCTCGGCCAGAAGCCGCACCTGCTCCGCCGCTTCCTTCTGAATACCCGCGGTGCGAAACTTTCTCGACACGGAAAGCAGCAACTGGGTCGCGGACCGCTCCTCCATGCCCGCCAGCAACTGGACCATGGCCCGACACTGGGCGGCCCGCAGCCCATACCATTTGTTGAGGTATCTGCGGACCGTATCGACCGTTGCTGCATCGCCTCCCGCCGCCAGCGCCAGGACGCCCTTGTCGGCCGTCGCGGAGCCCGCGCACATGAGCCGCATGCCGGCGGCGTGCATCTCGGCGATCTGCTCGTCGGTCAGCCCCGGGTAGATGGGACGCAGATGCAGCGCCGCCTGTCGGGAGGTGGCCTGGATTTCCTCGTCGCTGAACTTTGGCAGGGTGTCTTGTGCGATCCAGGCCTCCAGAACCCGGTTGGCGAGCGTCACCCGGTTCGGCATCGAACGCAAGAGATATCGAACGACCGCGCCCGGCTGCGGGTCCTTGCTGCGGTGGCTCTGTCCGATCATCCAGCGGACCCTCGGAGTCTCTCCGTCCCACGGCAACCATTCGGCGGGGCGCTTCAATCGGGAGGCCTCGGCGTCGATTCTGCCGACGTCGACCACGTCGCCGGGTGGAACGCCCAGCGCATCCAGGGCCTCCAGCATGGCCGCTTGCACGGGCTCCACTTTCTCTTTCGACAAAGCCTTCCGCAGTGGTTCGACAGCGCTCGCCACCTTGCGCCGCCCCAGCCACAACGCCGCCTCTCGTCGCGCATCCTGACCTCTGTCCTGCAACGCCGAGATCAACCGCTCGTCCAGCCCGGGGACGCTCTCGAGACATGCCTGCGCCAGAGGCCTCTCCGTCTTTCCTGGCCCCACCGCGACCTCCCAGACGGTCGACACCAGCGGTTCCGGCAGCGTCGGAAAGCAGCGCAGAATCTGGTACGCCCTCAGTCGCCAGGCAGCCTCCCCCAATCG
>DASYBA010000370.1:0-20697 GCA_036501005.1 Candidatus Xenobia bacterium
AGCGCACCGGGCACGTTCCTGTGAATGTTCAATATGCGATGCGCATGGGGAAACGGCCGCAGGTGCACGGTGGGGAAATTGACCGCCCCCTCGGTCGCTCCGCTATCGAGAAACGAGACGAGCGCGGTGGCGACCTCCGCCCCGATGCCCCGCTGCGCCTCTTCTGTGCTGCCGCCCACGTGCGGCGACAGAATGACGTTGTCCAGACCTTGCAGGGGCGATTCGAAGGGTGCTTTGCCGGCCGCCGGTTCCGTCGGGAACACGTCGATGGCCGCTCCCGCCAGGTGCTTCGATTGGAGCGCGGCCTTCAGCGCCGCCAGATCGACCACGCTGCCGCGGCTCAGATTGAGCAGGTGGCTGCCCCGTTTCATGGCGGCCAGCTCGGCTTCTCCCATCAAGTCCCGGGTCGTCGCCCCCCCGAACACGTGCAGCGTCACGAAGTCCGATGCTTCCAGCACGTCCATCATTCGATGCATGGCCCGAGCTCGTCCCAACGGTAGCTTGCGCACGACGTCGTAGAACACGACGTTCATGCCCAGCGTCTCGGCCAGCAGCCCGACTTGCTGTCCGATATGGCCATAGCCGATGATGCCCAGCGTCTTGTCCCGCACTTCGAAAGACCCTTCGACCGCCTTTTCCCAGTGTCCCTGATGCATACGCATGCTGCGCTCCGCCATCTTGCGGGCCAGGCCAATCACGCAACACAGGGTCAGCTCCGCCACGCTGCGAGTGCTCGAGTAGGGCGCGTTGAAGACCGGGATGCCCTGCGAGGTGGCCGCCTCCAGCTCGACCTGGTCGGTTCCCACCGAGAAGCAGCCGACGGCCATCAGCCTCTTGGCGCTGGCCAGGTGAGCTGCCCGCACTTTCGTTCTGGAGCGGACCCCCAGGACATGCGCTCGAGACACCACCTCGGCCAGTTGCTCCCCCTCGAGGGCGTTGGGCACCATTTCGACCGTGTAGCCCGCCTCCCGAAACACGTCGGCAGCCGCGGTGTGCACTTTCTCGGCCAGCACGATCTGGATTTTGTTCTTGGGGTAGGAGAGGGCTTCAGACATGTTTGGGACACCTTTCGAAAAATGGGCAGGGCCTTTCGCCGCCCAGGGATAACCCCACCTCCCCATGGCACGGGCCGTCATTCCACGTCTAGACCCGCTCGACACCGTCGCCCCGGACGTCGTCGCGTGGCTGGCCGCGCTGACCCGGGGCGGCTTCAAAGGCGACATCGCGACCGACTACGCGACTCGCCTCACCGCCGCGGTCGACAATAGCATCTACCAGGTGTTGCCTGCCGCGGTGATCTTCCCCCGCTCGACCGATGACGTCGCCATCGCAGTGCGGCTCCTCGACGAGTTTCCCACGGTCACCCTGACGGCCCGCGGCGGGGGTACGGGCACCAACGGCCAGTCCCTCACCACGGGCGTCGTGCTGGACCTGTCTCGCTACATGCGCCGCATTCTATCGCACGACGACGCGTCGGTGACGGTCCAGCCGGGCGTCGTGCTCGACGACCTGAATGCTTACCTGGCACCGCACGGCGTCTACTTCGCGCCCAACCTCTCGCCGTCCAACCGAGCCACCCTGGGGGGCATGATCGCCACCGATGCCAGTGGCGAAGGCTCGAGGGTGCACGGCAAGACGGCCCAGCATGTTATCGAACTGGAGGTGGTGCTGCGGGGCGGCATCGTGCATCGGGCCCGGCGCACTGCTTATAGCGCTGCGCCCGGGTTCATCGGGGACATCCACCGGCTGGTTCGTGACATCGCTACCACCCGAAAATCCGACATTGCCGCCACGTTTCCCAAGCTGCAGCGGTACATGACGGGCTATAACCTCGCCCACATGGCGGGCGAAGACTATATCGATCTCACCCGACTCATCTGCGGGAGCGAAGGTTCTCTCGGCGTCGTGACCGAGGCCCGCCTCAAACTGACGCCGGTAGAAAAGCATCGAGCTCTGGTCGTCCTGCACTATGACACGTTCGATGCCGCCCTCGCCAGTGCCCGCCGGCTACTCGACAGCGACCCCGGGTCGATAGAGGCTATCGACGAGACGGTGCTGTCGCTCGCCCGAAAAGACGTCATCTACGATCAGGTCAAGGCCTTTATCGGAGGAAATGCCGTCAACCTGGTGGAGTATCGAGGGGATGACGAAGCCCGCATCCGCACCCAGGTCGATACCCTCCTGGGCCAGCTTCCCTCCGACGTCGGGCACGCCGTGGCCTGGCAAGACGCCGATATCGAAAGCCTCTGGACCCTGCGCAAGAAAGGTGTCGGCCTGCTCGGCAACGCGCCCGGGCCGCGCAAGCCGGTGCCCTTCGTTGAAGACACGGTGGTACCCCCCGAACGTCTCTACGAATACGTACGGGAGTTCCGTGCCCTGCTGGACGGCGCCGGCCTTCGCTACGGCATGTTCGGACACGTCGACGTCGGCTGCCTCCACGTGCGCCCCGCCCTGGACCTCAAGGACCCGCAAGACGAAGCTCTCGTTCGACGCATCACCGACCAGGTGACGGAACTCGTCACTCGATACGGCGGCCTCCTGTGGGGCGAGCACGGCAAGGGCTTCCGCTCCGAGCTCGTGCCCCATCACTTCGGTCCCGTGCTGTACGCCGAGATGCAGCGCATCAAGGCGCTCTTCGATCCGAGGAACCAGCTCAACCCCGGCAAGATTGCCACCGCGGCCGGCACCGACCAGCCCTTGATTCGCATCGACGGGCCCACCCGAGGGGCTCGCGATCGCCAGATCGCCGGGGACGACCAGGCGGAGCTCTCGACCGTCATCCACTGCAACGGCAACGGCCAGTGTTTCGATACGAACAACGACACCATCATGTGTCCTTCTTCGAAGATCACTCGGGACCGCATCCATTCGCCCAAGGGGCGGGCCACCGTGATGCGAGAGTGGCTGCGGTTGTTGTCCGCCCAGGGCATGTCTGCCACGGCCGCCCTACAGCGCGAAGGCACGCTGGCGCTGAGGCGCCGAGGCGATACCCGAGACTTTTCCCACGAGGTGTACGACGCCATGGCGGGCTGCCTGGCGTGCAAGGCGTGTGCTACCCAGTGCCCGGTCAAAGTCGACGTGCCCGAGTTCCGGGCCCAGTTTCTAGAGCTCTACCACCGCCGGTACGTGCGACCCCTGGGCGACTACCTGGCCGCGAACCTGGAGCGGTCGTTGCCCTCCATGGCCCGAGCCCCGCGCCTGGTGAATACCTTGATGGACAGCGCACCCGGGCGCTGGTTCACCGATCTGGCGGGCATGGTCGACGTCCCGCACCTGGATCCCGCGACCGCCGAGCAACGGCTCAGGCGCCACGGCATTCCCGTGTCGGACCGGCTGTCATCCGATCCGAAAACCGTCGTCGTGGTGCAGGACGCCTTTACCGCGTTCTACGAGCCGGCCGTGCTGGAGGCCACCTGCCTGCTGCTCCGCAAACTGGGGTACGAGCCCCACGTCCTGCCTTATTTCGAAAACGGCAAGGCCCTGCACATCAAGGGGTTCCTGCAACGGTTCGGGAAACTGGCCCGACAAAATGCCCGCCGTCTCGAGTCGGTACCTTTTCCGATGGTCGGTATCGAACCTGCGGTCGTGCTGACGTATCGAGACGAGTATGCCCGCGTCCTGGGAAAACCTCTTCCCGTCATGCTGCTGCAGGAATGGCTGGTCCAACAGCCTCTGCAACGTCAAGCCGCGTCAGGCAGCTTCCGACTGCTCTCTCATTGCACCGAGCAGGCGCTGGTCTCGCAGGCGCCTCGCTGGTGGGTGCAGGTGTTCGACAAGCTCGGCGTGCCCCTCAAGCTGGTCAAGGCGGGCTGCTGCGGCATGTGCGGCATTTACGGGCTGGAGACCCGCCACAAGGCTGATTCCCTGGGCATCTTCGACCTGTCGTGGCGCAGCAAGGTCGACGAGACCACGCTGGCCACCGGGTTCTCCTGCCGCCACCAGGTGCGGCGGACGATGGGCTTCACACCGCTCCACCCTGCGCAGGCCTTGCTGTCGAGCCTGACGCTATAACTCCGGCGCTCGCTTGCCGCAAAAGCACGTCTCCACTGAGGCATGAAGCCTGGGTTCAGCGCTTGACCTCCGGCATGCCTTCCTTTTCCAGGGTGTTGGCCAGCGCCTCATAGTCGGTCTTGGGATGGGCCGGCGCTTCATTGGCCAGCATGTGGCGGGCGGTGAAGCTGACGTTTTTTTCCGCATCGGACGCGTGCTTGCGGACCAGTTCAAGCGCCTCGTCGCCGCTGATGTTCCGCAAGGCGAGGACGGCCGCCGCCCGCACCGCCGGATCCTGGGAAGTCACCAGCAGCCCTTTCTTCAGGACGTTCTTGAGGAACGGCAACGCTTTGGGCGATCCGATACGCCCACAAGCATGGCAGATCATTTCCATGGTGCGGATGGGCGCCCCGCCGTCGGCGGCCGAGATTTTGCGGGCCAGGTTGACCAGGATGGTCACCGCGCCCTCGCCTCCGACCTCTCCCAGAGCGGCCACGGCGTCTTCCATGATGACGGGATGCTCCGTTAGCAGGGCCGACTGCAGGAATTCCAGCTTGACGGCGCGGTCCATCTTGCAGTTCAACAGGAACTCCAAGCCGGCCCGCCGCAACGGCCGCACCGGACTCACCAACACGCTGGCCAGCGGGATGGCCCACGGCAACTCGCCCAGCGTCATGGCGTCCAATAGCCGCATGGCCTCCTCCGGCTCGGCGCAGGCCAGCACTTCAAGCGACATGACCATGCCCGGGTCGGCCTCGGCCCGCAAGAACAGGAAGATGGCGGTGGCGCGGCCGATGAAGTGGTCGGACGTCTTCAGGTAGTTGACCAGCCACCGGCGAGCCGAGGACCCCATCTTCAGAATGCCCATGGCGGCGGCCAGTCGCTGGTTCGGGTCTTCGTCTTGCAGGCCTTTCATGAGCAGCTCCGGCCGCGTCTCCAGGAAGGTCTTGAGCGGCACGTCGATGGCTTTCATCAACCCGACCAGTTGCAGAACCTCGTCCACCCGGGCCTGGCGCAGCACCTCGTGAATCTCGTCCGGCACCTCCTCGGCCGGCGCGGCCGCAGGCGCCGCGCCCCGCCTGGGCCCGGGCCCCACTCCGGCGCCCGACGCCTTGATCTCCTGGAGGAGGTCCCGCAGACGATCGAGCCGGGAGAGAAGGACTTCCGACGATGCGTTCCCCCCCTGCAGCGACGCCAGCACCGAGTCGAGTCCTTCGAGCCCGGTCGGGGCCGGGGCTTCCACCACCGGCGCCGCCGCCGCCAGGGCCTCGCTGCTGGCCGTCTTGATGACGATCTCGTCGGCCGACTTCAGCTTGGCCGTATCGAACAGGTCCTTCTCGGCCACGCCGATATAAACGGTCTCGTTGACGACGATATGCTCGATGCCGTGGTGCTCGCACATGGTGGTCCAGCCGCCACTGCCCTGCACGCCTTCCCGGGTCATCAGCAGGAGCTCGACGAAAGCCTTCAGCTCCTGCTCGTGCACCCCCGGTTGGAATTCGAACCCGCTGATCTTGTGTCGATTGAGCAGCGCCTTCACGCCTCCCGGCAGGAGGCCGAGGGGAACCTCGTTCTGGTTGATGTGGAACGCCTCTTCCGACAGCGAAAAGCCCAGCGTGCCGCGAGCATCCACCAGGCCGCGGATGACGCCCAGCGCCGTGCCAAACGAGGTCATGGTGATGGGACTCTTGGCGCCGTATGTCTCCAGGCCTTTCATGCTGCGCACCAGCATGCCGAGGGCGTTGAGCCCGCCCTTGACCTGCTCGGCCGACAGCAGGAGGGTGTCCTTGAACCCCTTGAGCTTGATGGCATCGCCGACCATCACCTCGATCGTGCGGGGCGTCTGCAGTTCCTGGCTGAGCTTCGCCAGAACCTCGAGCGATTTGTCGACCTCGCCGGCCTGTTCGAAATAGTAGCCGGCGCTGGGCATCTCTCCCGCGGTCGCCGCGCGTTTCTCCTCCAACGTGCCCATCTTCCGGTGCAGCGCCATGCGGCGCGGGCCCGGCAGGACATCATAGAAGACGCGGCGGGCGGCTTCCGAGGTGAAGGCGTACCGGCTGTTCTCCTCGCCCGTCAAAAACAGGGCTCGGACCGCTTCGGTGAGGGCATCCAGCACCTTCGTGACGCTTGACTCGGATAGTTTGATGACCGTGCGAAGGTCGAAGCGAGGACCGATGACGGAGGCGTACGACAGCACGTCCTGGGCATCCAGGGTCAGGTGCTCACGACGTCGACGTGTCACGTCTTCCAGGCTGCGGGGCAGCAAGTTGGAGGAAAAATCCGATAGAACGAGGGCGCCCTGTCTTTCACTGATGAGCCGCCGCACCACCAGGAAGCGCAACAGTTCTTCCACCATGAGCGGGTTGCCCAGGCTGGCCTCGTACAAATCGCCCACCAGCATGTCCATGCCTTGTATCGGGGGCAAAGCCTCGCCGAGGTAGCCTCCCAGCTCATCGCGGGCCAGTGGGGGAAGTGCGACGGAGACGAGGTCGCCCTTGCGTTCCCATCGCTCGATGAACTCTCGGCAGAACGGGCTGTCGGCCGTCTCCTCATAGGCCACCATGAGCGCGACCCGCGCCGAAGAGACGCCGGTGCGGAGGGTATCGACCAGCTTCAGGGTCGCCTCGTCGACATACTGCCAGTCGTCGATGGCCAGCAGGACCGGCGTCTCGACCGACATCGTCTCCAAGATGCAGAGAATGACGGCCATGACGCTGCGAGCCCGTTCCATCGGGCCTCGCACGGCCATGATGGCCGCTTCGGCGACCAGCGGCTTGAGCACGGGCATGGACTGGGCCGCCTCGTGCAGTTCCTGGGGCGAGAGCTGTCTGAGGGCGTCTTCGACCTCGCCGCGGTGGCGGCCGAGAAAGGCTGAGAAGCTGCCTAGCAAGGCCCCGAACGGCACGTGCCGGGCCACCGGGCCGGCGTGCGCCACGGGCAGGGCTCGGAACCGGTCGGCGAGGCGCCCGATGGCGGTCTTGAGCAGGCGGGACTTGCCCAGCCCGGGCCCCCCCCGCAACGCCACCATGGGCGCGTTGGCCCCGGTCTGCATGGCTCGCATGACCGCACCGAGCAGACCGCGCCGTTCGAGCCAGTCCTTGAGCGGGAAGAAGTACTGGAACTCTTCTCCCATGAGGCGCCGCACCTGCAAGGGCAGCGAGGTGGTCGGCTCCTTCAACGTCTGGCCGGCAAAGCCCAGCGCTTCCTGCACGTCGGCGATGGTCGGCGGCCGCATCTCCTGGCGCGGCTGCATCATCCAGTCGATGGCCGTCAAGAGCTGGGCATCCAGATCTTCCCGCACCAGGCCCAGCGGGTCCAGCTCTTCCTGACCCAGGGCCAGGGCCAGGGCCGAGGGGGGAATGCGATACGCCAGCATGGCGTAAAGCGTCGCGCCCAGCGAGTAGATGTCGGAGCGAGCGTCGGTGCCTCCGTCGCCATACTGTTCCGCGGCGGCGAATCCGTGCGTGGCCGCCCGCAGCACCGTCTCGGTCAGCCTGCCCTGGTCGGCGTCAAAGACTTTGGCGATGCCGAAGTCGATGAGGCGGATGACGCCCTCCGGCTCCAGCATGATGTTGTCGGGCTTGAGATCCCGGAAGATGATGGGGGGCTGCTGGGTGTGCAGGTAGCCCAGCACGTCGCACAACTGGCGGGCCCAGTCCAAGGCCTGCTCCTGGCTGCAGGGGCCGTTCTCCGTCACCGTCTGCAGGAGGTTCTTGCCCCGAATGTAGTCCATGACGAGGTACAGATGCCCGTCGAGCTCGAAGAAATCGTACACCCGGGGCAGATTGGGGTGGCGCAGCCGGTTGAGAATGCGGGCCTCGGAACGAAACTGCTTTTCGGCCGCCTCGAGCAGGCGGGCGGACGCTTTGGGAATCTGCAGCTCCTTGACCGCGACGGGCTCTTCGAGGTGGAGGTGGGTCGCGAGGTAGACTGCCCCCATGCCCCCTTTGCCCAGTACGCGCTCAATACGGTAACGATCGTTTAAAACGTCGCCCGATTCTCGCATCGGTCATCATGTTGTCTAGCCGAGGGACCGATTCCTATCGTAGGAGCGGCCTGCCAGGCTGCCGAAAGGACACCTTGATGGACATCAAGGCGGACCCGTCCCGACGCGGTCCAGAGCCGCCGCGGCGCCCCCTGGGCCCCCGACCGGCGGCCGATCCGCATGGGCCGCACGACATGGTGGCGTGCCGCTCGACGCCGGCCACGCCCCCACCTCAGTGGGGGTGGCTCCGCAAATCGCTGGCGACCACCGTGCCCGCCTTCTCCCCGCGCGACGAGCTGGCGCAGAGCTGGACGACGCCACACAGTATGCTCAGCGTGGCCACGTCGGAGCAGTGGCGTCCGCAGGAGCAGTACACCCGCTATGCGATTTCGGCCACCCACCCCTTGAATCGCCAGGTCGACGTGGGCCTCTATGCCGGGCATGAAAACAACCAAGGCAAGCCGGCCGACTTTGCCGGGGCCGGCTTCACCATCCGGTCTTGAACAGTCTGCCGGGCCAGAGCGGGTTGCCGCTGGTGGGCGAGACGCTGATTTTCCTGCACAACAATTTCCGCTTTCTCGAAGAGCGGGTCAAGTCGTTCGGCCCGGTCTTCAAGACCAGCCTGCTGGGACGCCCGGTCGCCGTCTTGAGCGGCCCCGACGCCTGCAACGTCTTTCTCGATGAGGCCACCATCACGCGGGAAAACAGCATGCCGCCGCACATCGGCCAGTTGTTCGGGGGCACGGCGCTGCCCTTGCTGGGGTGGGAGGCGCATCGCACCCGCAAACACCTGGTGCTGCAGGCCTTCACGGCGGAAGCCCTGCAGTCGTATCTCCCGACCATCGAAGCGGTGCTGGGCCGCACGCTGGCTTCGGCCCCGGAAGTGCGCGTCGGGGTCGAGCTCAAGCGGGCCGTGGTCGAAATCATCTGCACCAACATGATGGGCATGGCGGCGGGCCCCGACATGGATGCGCTCATCGCCGACTACGATCAGGTGCTGGCCGCCTTCTCCGCCTTGCCCATCAATTTGCCCGGGCTGCCGCTGAACCGGGCCCTGAAAGCCCGGGATCGCATCTTCGAGCGCCACGGACGGGCCATCGCGGAGCACCAGAAGAACCCCTCGCCAGACGGCCTGTCTCGCATGTTGGCGGCCACCTTCGAAGGCCAGCGCCTGTCGCCCGCCGAGGTGCGGGTGGAATTGCACCACGTCGTGCTGGCCGGCAACATCGTCTATTGTCATCTGGCCGGCGCCGTCGTGGAGTTGGCGAAGCGGCCCGATCTGGTGGAACGGTTGAAAGGCGAGTCGAGCCCGTTGCTGCAGCAGGTCGTCATGGAGGTCAAGCGGCACACGCCGGTCGTCCCCATGACCTTTGGCATTGCCCGCCAGGCGTTCACCTACGGGGGCTACACCATTCCGGCCGGGTGGATGGTGATGCTGTCCTTGGCGACCCTCAACCGGGACCCTTCGATATATACCGAACCGGATGGTTTCGATCCAGACCGGTTTTCACCCGGCCGGGCCGAGCATCACCGCCATCCGCACGCGTTCGTGCCCCAGGGTCACGGCCCGGACACCGCGTATCGGTGCGCGGGATACGACTATTCGACCCGTATCGTAGAGATTTTTCTCACCTTGCTGCTGCGCGATTATACGTGGGAGCTCCCGGCGCAGGACACGGGGTACGACTGGTCCGTCATGCCACCGGTCGTGCGGGACGGCGTGCGAATCCGACTCACCCGGCGGGGATAGCCCGATCATCCCTGGCCAAATACCCTGGAGGGTCGGATCCTTGGAGACTAGAAGGTAGCAACCAGGAGGACGTGCCAATGCAACGTTGGATGGCGTGGGCCCTGCTGGCGGCGGTCTGGTCGGTGCCGGCGTGGGCGGATCAGGAAGTCGGGTTCATTCAGCAATCCACCGAGGTCTTCAAGATCACGGCCACGGAGAAAGGTTCGGTCTGGTCGTTTACCAACCCGGCCAACCCCCGGGACACCATCTCGGAGACTTTGTCGTTCCAGCAGTTGAATGCCGCGCGGCAGGCTCTGGATACGTGTTCGCACATCGCGACGGGCGATCTGCCGCCCGGCCGGAGCATTCCCGTGGGCGGCGCCGGAGCCATTTCTTTCCAGGTGCAGCACGAGGCGGCTCCGCCGCACAAGGTGTACCTCCGGTTGGGCGGGCACACGTTGGCCCTGGATCCCGGGGGGCAAGGCCGCCTCAATGAACTGGTGACCATGGCGATGGTCGCCCAGAAGCAGATGGCCTCCAACGGCAAGACGTCGAACTCGAACCCGCAGAGCGCCAGCTTCTCCAATCAGGACCAGCAGGAGAGCGACGCCAACCGCATTCTGCACCACTGGCATGGAGTCAACAATCAATGAAGAGCCCAGAGGAAGGAGCCCCATTTCCCAACGTGTTCAACCAGTCGTTCTTTTCCCGCGACCTGGTCAAACTGCTCGACAGCTATGGCAAGGACAGCGGCTCCGAGTCGCCGTCCTTGGAGTTCCAGTTGCGAGACGGCACCCGCTGGCGAGTGAGCAGTATCGAACAGCTTGGCCCCGGCTGGATTTCCTTCCGGGGCAAGCTGGACAACCCTGACGAACTGGACGGCGTCAACCAGCCGACCCAGGTGACCTGTGGCTATGAGATGGTGGCCCGGGTCAACTTCGTCTCCCGCGTGCTGGAGAAGAAGGTCGGCTTCCGCATGACCCGCTGAAACTCCCGGTTCGCCCGCCGAACTGGAAGCTGGCCCACCACCTGGGCGCTGTCCAGCCCTGCGCAAAATCGATTGCCCTGCCCAGGATGGAGGTGCGAGTCGCCTCCATCCTGCCCGATGCCCGGCGGACCTACCTGGAGCTGAAATGGACGCCGCCCATCAAGATCGGCATGTTCGTCGAAACGGCCACCCTGGCCGACCCGCTGGGCAACCCCCTGGCCCGGCGGCCCGAGTGGGATGCGGGGACAAACCTCGGAGAGTATTTCCTCGGCTTCGAGGCGCTGCCGCTCAGTGCATCGCACGCCATTCTCACCTTGCGCTTCAAGACGGACCCCGGCCAGGTGGTCGTGCCGGTGCGCTTGGACCCACGCCAGCGCGGCGCCGGCCAGTTCGACCTGCCCAGCAACAGCACTTTGACGGTGCTGGGTCGGCGCTTTGAGGCCATCTCGTATCGGGGGGGGATTACCGAGGCCGCCGTTCGTTATCGGTTTCAGTGCGGCGAGGCATCGTGGCCCGTCGAGGTGCAAGGCAGCCTGACCCGGCCTGTGGTCGCAGTGCGATCCGAGGCCGTTCCGATAGAGGGCCGCGTCGACGCGGAGATGGTGCTCGAGGGGCCGCAGGATCCACGGCAACAAAGCCTTCGCCTGCAAGCCATCGCGGGCTTTCCCTTGAGGGAAGCCATCGTCGTCACGCCCGACGATACCCGCTTGACGGTGCGTCGAGAAGGGGTGCTGCTGCCGCTGTCGGTGTTGTGGGGCGACGGCGAGGTCAGGGTCAGGCTGCCCCACGTGCAGGCCACCGGAGCCGTCGAGGTGCGGGGCCTGGGACATCCCATGGTGGGCGACGCCGACGCGATCGAGGGCCACGTCACGACCTGGCCGGCCGGGACGGAGCTGATGGTGCCCCTGGCCAGCGGCCCGGCCCCCGTGACGCTGCGCAGCCTGACCCTGGCCTTCAATCCATCTCCTGCCCTGCGCCTCGCCCGGGGGTAAAAAAAAGAAGCCAGGGACGACCTGGCCTCTTTTATTAGTAGCGAGGAATGTTGGAGTCGACCTCACTCGACCAGGCGTCGATGCCGCCCGCAATGCTCTTGGCATTGGAGAAGCCGTGCCCCGCGAAATAGGCGGCCGCTTCCAGGCTGCGCACGCCGTGGTGGCAGAGGAAAAGCAGCGTGCCATCCTTGGGCGCATTGTGCATCATGTCTTGCATGAGGCCCTGGGTCAGCAGTTCGCTGCCCTCGACGTGGGCGGTTTCATATTCGAACTCGTGCCGCACGTCGATGAGGCGGGCCTTGCCGGCCTTGAACTGCTCGGCCGCGGACTTGACGTCGAGCTGTAGCTTCTGGTCCATGTCGGCGCTCTCGCGCAGGAACTGGAGCGTGCCCTCGACATCCAGCACGCGGTGGTTCTTCAGCACCTCTTCCAGCGGCTCGTCATCTTGGAAGCCGCAACTGGAGCAGCCCCCGATGTGGTACCGCTGGAACAGCGCCCGGCGGGCGCTCGGGTAGGCGTCCAGCACCTCGGCCATGGTGCTCTTGCCGGTAATGTCCTTCACCTGTTGCATTTAAGTCTTGTCCTCCTGCGATAGCTCCCCAGGTTACCCGTCCGGTCCCGGTTTCCTCTTCCAATAAGCGGAGGAGGGAAAGATGGGTTCCATTTCCGCTTGCCGGTCCCCAGGGGGGACTATCGGAGGACGGAGAACTGTCACCAGATGTCCACCGCGACCACGCTCCCGGAGAGCACTTGCCCTTACCCGGGGCCGTCACATCCTGTCGGGCCGCCGCAAGGTGCCCACAGTTGCGACGGCTGCGGCCGACCGGTGCTGTACTGCAACCGCTGCGGCACGGCCAACCGGGTGCTGTCGCGGTTCTGCCGACAGTGCGGCACGTCGCGGCCGGACGTGCGCTGGTCGTGTCGGGGAGGGGAGGCGGAAAGTGCCCTGCTGGCCATCCTGACCAGCGAGAACTCCCCCCGGCTGCGGTGGGAGGCCCGCGTCGACGAGCCGGTGGGCACCAGCCCGCTGGTTTGCTCGGGGCTGTTGATGGCGGTCGCGGCCAACGGGCGGCTCACCGTGTTCCGCGAGCGGAGCAACCAGCCGGTGCACCGAGGCAGCCTGGTCCTGGACCACCTGGTGGCCTCGCCCGCCCTGGTCGACGGCCTGCTGGTGGCGGCGGCCGACCATCGGCTCCAGATCGTGGATCTGGCGACTATGCTCAACATCACCCCCGACACACCCTCCCGGGACCGCATGCTCGAGTTTCCGGGGACGATCACGTCACACCTTGTGACCGACGGCCGGGCACGGGTCGTGTTCACTTCCGTCGACTCGGGCCGTCTCTACCTCCACTGCCTCATGACTCGGCCGGGCGAGGGCCTCCAGCTTCGCTTCAGCCGGCTCCTGGGCAACGGGGTGCCCGCCGACGCTTTTTGCCCGGTGGCCTTCCTCGACGATGCGATGATCGTCGGAGAGCCCGAGGGCCACCTGTGGGTCTACCACGGCGAGGGTCGCCTGCTGACGGAAGACACGTTGCGGGGCGGCGTCGCTCCTCTGCCCTGGCTGACCCGGCAAGGCGGCGTCCTGGCCGCCGGGGCCGATGGCCGCATCTATCGATTGGATGCTTCGCTAGGACGTCTGTGCGTGGCCGACGCCTGCGAGCGACCGCTCTATGCTTTCGGGGCTTCCGACGCGCACCTGGTGGCCTGCCATGGCCGCCTGGTGCGGCACATCCGACTGGCCAGCACGGTGTCTACGCAGTTCGAATTGCCCCAAGCCTGCAGCCTGGATCCGCTCGTGGTGGCCAACACCGCGGCGCTGCTGAGCGACGAGTGGTCGGTCTACCTGCTGGAACTCGGGGGTGCCTCCAGCTTCGTGCGGTGGACGCAACGGTTATTCAGTTCTCCGGGGGCGGTGCAAGCCCCGCTGGTGGCGACGCCCAGAACCTTGTTCGCGTGTGGCCCGGCGGGAGAAGTGTCGGCGGTGGGCTGGGCTGGATGATCCTGGTCGTCCTGTTGTTGTTGCTGGTCTTGCCCGGGTGGGGTGCCCCTGCCGCGGTGCCCGCTCCAGTGGGCCTCCCCCAAAAGCCTATCACGCATATTCTATTATTGGACGTATCGGGAAGCCTGCGCACGCGGGGTTATGCCAAACTTATGCCGGGCACGAGCCGCAGCCAGTGGACGAAGCCGTACCTCGATTTGCTGGATGGGCTTCTCAAGCCTGACGATCCGTACTTCAGGGCCACGGACCAGTTTGTCGTGCAGGCATTTTCAGACCCGGGGACGGAAGCCAAAGAGAAGAATCCTGTGGTGGGGCCGTCAGCTTTGAGCGAGCTGGTATCGAAAGCGCCGGACTTTCCCGCCCCGGGTGGAGGCGCCACGTGGATGGTGCACGGCCTGGACCTGGACCGGGCGCTGGCGACGAAGGCGGCTGGTGACAGCGGGGCAGTCATTACGTGGCTCTTCACGGACAACGAGAACAACTGGGGCGGCAGCCAGGACGACCGCGGCTTCTACCAGAAGTTGCGAGACGACCCCGATTTTCGCTACGTCTACTTTTTCCCCATCGCCGACCCGGAGCGCCCGGGCGATTCGCTGGTGCTCTACATGCTGGTGCACAAGACGGGCGACGACCCGCCGTGGATCGACGGCCTGGTGGCGGACGTTGAAAGGCGACTCGGCGCGGCAGCGATATTGTATCGACCGCTGTATACGAACACCAAGGGTGGGTTGGATCTGGCCCATGACCTGAAATACAACGACCAGGACGTCGGGGTGGAGGGCAACGGGCTGGTCCTGTATCTGAAGGAGGGAGACAGCCTGGACGGCCAGTTGTCCCTCAAGTTCAGGTCTCTGTTGAAGGGATGGAAGATCAACCAGGCCGAGCTCACCGGCGAGAGCACGTTCACGGTGCCCTCGGGGTACCGCGACCTGTCCGACTCTGCGAAGGTGGGCTGGCACTTTTCGCCCTCGACCTTGACCGTCGAACCGCAGTCGACTTCGAAAGACTATACGCTCACGCCGTCCGGCGACACGTTGCGGTTCGATCGGACCACCGGTGAACTGTTGTCGTCGCCGACCGCGGACTACTGCCCGGAGGTCCAGGGGCACCTGGTGCTGACCGCCCGTATCGATCTGCGCAAGAGCCAGATTGAGGCCCTGACGGATCCGAAGGTGAAGAAGCACCTCCAGTTCGTGCACGACCTGGACAAGATCAGCGCCTTCATGGTGTGGCAGGCCGACCAGCAGGGCAATCAGAAGGCTTCCTTTCGCACCTTGACCATCGATCGTCCCCTCATCATCCGGGTGCAGGCAGACGCCATGGGCAAGGTGCTGGTGGGCCTGGGGGCGCTTCTGGTGGTGGTCCTGGGCACGGTGGTCGGACTGGCGTTGTTCGCCTGGAAGTCGCATTACACCCTGGAAGGTCCCAACGGGAGTGAGCCGGTGGATTTGCCGTGGGCGTCGGGGGTCCGGCTCTTGATGGACCCCCGCGGCGTGGTGCAGGGCAAACTGGTGCAGCGGTTCGGCACCTTGTCGGTGCGGCCCGAGACGGGCGTGACGGTCAACGGCGAGGCGCGGGAAGCTGCTCTGCCCGTATCGAGCGGCGACGTTCGCTTCGAGACTCGTCTGGAGCAGGAAGACGTGCAACATTGGGTGGTGTCGAGGCGGGATGCTCACAGCCACCATGGGGCCCAGGACGGGCCGACACTGTGAGGAGTTCGGACATGAAACGATGGCTGGTGGTGCTGGTTTTGCTGTTGATGGGGCTGGTGGGGAGAGCCGGGGCGGCGGACGAGCCGGCCGCCGGCGCCACCTACAAGCTCGAACGAGCCGACATCTCGGTGAAAGACGAGTTCGGGCGACCGTATCAGACGCCGGCGGAAACTGCCTGGGTGGTGGTGCGCCTGGCACAGGGCGACAGCGAGAGCGCGTCGGTCAAGGATCTCAAGTCGCTGGCTACCGAAGGCGTTGAATACGATACGGATGCCGATACGGAGTGGCCGACCGGGGGGGCCGGCCAGGGCTATAACAGTTTCAAGCTGGATGGCGGCACCGCCCGCGTCGAGTTCGTGGTCTTCCAGGACCAGGCAAAGAACCCGATCAACTACGAGATGGCCTTGTACGAGAAGGCGCCGGACGGCACCAAGAAGATGACCACGAAGTTCAAGAAGCTCTATGAAGCCGGCAACGCCGCCGGGAAAAGCGAGATGACGGCGGGCGTGAAGCGGCCTCTGACGGGCGAGGAGAAAGCGATACTGGCGGTGTTCGTCATCGTCAGCATCTGCTTCAGCTATCTCTTGCTGGGGCGGGACCTGTTCCGCCGCATGCTGTTCAACCGCCGCATGGAAGTGACGGCGGCGGTGAGCATGTCGAACCTGCTGTTCCTCGGCTTTGTGGTATTGACGGCCGTGCTGGCCGAGCTGGTCTACTACTACCCGGTCATGATGTGGAAGAGCGTGTATGGCGTGTACGCCGCGGCGTCGTTCGGCTACCTGGCCATCCTGCTGGTGTCGTTCCTCATCGGCTGGGCGATGACGCGACGCTAGGAGTACGCCTTCATAGCGGGCCGCCCCGGCTGCAGGAAGTAGATGGCCATCCAGGGAATGGCGCTCAATTCTGCTCAGGAGGTGCCTGTGTTGCGTTTCGCCGTGAGGATGCTATTGGTGGTTTTCCTGTGCGTTCTGTCCCGTGGTGTGGCGCTGGCGGGCGCAACCAGCTCGAACCTTCCACCGGTCGACATCGGATGTGTGCATACGCCCGTCAACAAGCAGGGAGGCTTTAACTGGATCACCGTCCAGGCCGACCAGTTGGGGCCGCAGTGTCCGCGTAACCCCAATGCCGGGAATATCTTCATGGAAATCGAGGTGAACCCGATCTGCGGCGCTGTGGGACAAGTCTTTGTCAGGCCTGGGGTTCTCCCTATTTGTGGCGGGTTCCACCCGAATACCGACGGAACCACCGCCAACGCCGGATTCGTCAAGCTGTGTACCGAGCCTTGCCCATTCTGTATCGCTTTCCGTGGACCCAGCGGTGACACCGCGATGACCTTTTCAGCCTGGGACTGGAGGCCGTGCCGTGACGTCCCCAACGGTGAATTTTTGGTGGGCCCTCTCGCCCCTGACACGATTCCCAACATCTTCGGGAGCAACCTCCCCGTCTCCGTCGGCGACCCGGTTACGTTTACCATCAATCCGGCCAACCCGGCGCCGGAAGTCGATACTAAAGACATAAGGTTTCCGGCGGCCATCGTCCTCATCATGTTGTTGTTGACCAGGCGTTCCACCGGCTGAGCCGGACATCGTGCTGGCCCGGATCGAGCTGGCCACCCTCGGATTGCCGGTCTTGCTGGGGGTGTTCTGGCTGCTGGACCGGTGGGCCCGGCGCCGCCGAAAGGTGCAGTGGGGTCCTGACCGGCGCGTGAACCTGGTCTACTGGTTCCTGCAGTTCGTGGGCGTTGACCCTGTGGTCGACTGGGCCCAGCACGTCTTCTTCGGGGCCATGCTGGCCACCTCGGCCGGTGTAGTACGGGGCGTGACCGCTCCCTGGGTCGGGCGTCAACCTGCGGTGCTGCAGGGCATCGTGTTGGTGCTGACTGCCGACTTGCTGCTGTACTGGTGGCACCGCTTCATGCATACGAGGGTGGCATGGCGCTATCATGCGGTGCACCACAGCACCGTCGAATTGGACTGGTTGGGGGCCGTCCGGCACCACCCTCTGGAGGGCCTGGCCGGTTCGCTCATCACAGGGGTCCCGCTCGTCTTGCTGGGGTTCAGTTCCGGGGTGGTGGCCGGGTGGTGGATTCCGCTGTCGATCTTCCTGGACTGGCTGTCGCACGCCAACCTGGGGTGGGACTTCGGCCCTTTCCGCTACGTGCTGGCCAGTCCGGCCTACCACCGCTGGCACCACGCCACCGACGCCGAGGCTATCGACAAGAACTTTGCCCAGGTGTTTCCGATATGGGACGTGCTGTTTGGCACCTGCTATCTGCCGTCCGACGGGCGACAGCCGAAGGGATACGGCCTGGTCGCCAACGACGTGCCCGCCACCCTGGGCGGGCAGTTGCTGCACCCTTTCGTCCGGCGAGATCGCCACCAGGTCACTGGCCGCTGACCGTATTCAGTTCCTCACGGCTGGCCATGACGCGCCGCCAGGCTTTACAAGCGGGTCCAGGGCGGGTATGATCTTGTGGCAGGAGGTAATACCGTGAAGATCGTCACTGTGAAACTGAATGACGACATGGCCGTTCGTTTAACGACTGCTGCTCACGAACGAGGGACCACACGTTCTGAGGTGATCCGGCTTGCTCTGGCCGCCTATCTGGAAGACAGCAAGGCATCGTCCAAACCGCCGTCGTTCCTGGATCTGGCGTGGGATCTTTGCGGGAGCGTCGATGGTCCCGAAGATCTGTCGACCAACAAGAAATACATGGAAGGATTCGGGAGATGACGATCCTGGACACGGGCCCTTTGGTCGCCTTCGTCGACCGACGTGAACGGCATCACGACTGGGCAAGGCAGCGATTAGGGTCGATTCCCCCGCCCTTCGCATGTTGTGAGTCTGTCTTGGCCGAAGCGTGCTTCCTGCTCAAGACGTTGGCGCCTCTCGAACTCGTGGTTCGCGGCCTTCTGGTGCTGTCGTTCACCCTTCAAGCGGAGGTGGTCGCAGTGACAGCGCTCATGGAGAAATACGCGGATGTCCCCATGTCGTTGGCCGACGCCTGTCTGGTCCGCATGGTCGAGATGGGCCTGGGTTCCAAGGTCCTGACGCTGGACAGTGACTTCCGGATCTATCGCCAGGGCAATCGCCGGGTGATCCCGGTCGACATGCCTGACGATCTCTGACGCGGGTCGAAGAGCCGCCGGCCGGGGGGCCCGGCCGGCGGGCGGTTCAGCTCGCGGTACTCACCGAGCGGACCGACCAGAACTCATTCGGATAGGCCAGCTTGTTCGAGGTGATGTAGTCGTAGGGAATGGTGCCATACCCCTTGTCACCCCACGGCGTGCCGTCCTTGAGCTTCCACGAGTTGCGGAAGATGAACCGCTGGCTGTCGTCGTCGTAGCCGACCAATAACATGGCGTGGCCGCCCAGTACCTTGTCGTTGGCCTGCGGCATGTTGATGACGCCGGTATGCACGTTGTCATCCGATTCGAATGACTGGAAGACCTTGATGCCCAGGGTGACCGGAAATCCGTCGGCCAGGCTTTGTTTAAGCTGGTTGATGTCGGTGTGGTCGACGTTGATGGCCTCGCCGATCTTGTTGTCGGATCGGTCGGCGAGGACCTGCGACGTGGGGTCAATGTTGAGGTTGTCTTGCGAATAGGGCCAATCGGATTCAGGGGCGAAGCCGACCTTCTCGCCACATTTGACGCCGTCACGCACGCTGGCGCCGGAATCCTGGGGGAAGGTGTGTTCCTTCTTGCGTTCCTGTTCGTAGATGTCGAGGCGTGCGGGCGTTCCGGTCTTGTCGTTGCCCTGCTTCATCTTGACGAATTCGATATCACCCGCCAGGGCATTGGCGGTACACGAGCCGATCTGCCCCTGGTCGTAGACGTCCGGGCACTGGGGCCGCAGGTCGACGTGGCTGGGGAGGACGCCCACCTTCAGTCGGGTCGGGGATGGGGCCGGGTTCGCCTCGGGGGGCCCGAAGCTGGTCAAAGGGTAACGCGAAACAGGGCTTACGCCCGGTGCAATGGTGCTCAAGTTCTCTCTCCTGTGATATCTATGTTTATGTGCACCGATAATAATCGCAGGCGGGCCGTTACAACATTGACAAGATGTTAACGTTGTAACCAAGGTGTGTCCAACCACCCCCGCCCATGACTGCTGCTTAGTGGAAGACGACCATGACCAGCGACTGCAGCAAGGCGATCAACACTGCCCCGAACGCCAAGGCTCGACCATCATAGATCGTGAAGCCGCTGACCAGCGTCGCCGTCATTCTCAGCAGCAGCAGCATGACGACGAACTTGACCACGAAGTACACAATGAACAGGAAGAGGCCAAAGGTCACCAGCACGGCCGGGAGGGTCATCAAGCCGAGGAGCACGGTGCCCAGGACGATCAGGGGTTTGGTCAAGAGAAACGTCAGAACGCCCAGCACCAGCGCCACGACCATGGCGGTGCGGAAGTCTCGCACCTGGATGCCGGGCACGATGTGCGCGACCGCCAGAATGACGAGGGCATTCAACAACCAGTCAACAAGATGATGCATTCTGCCTCTATTATAGTCCCGCAGGCGCCGGCGTAAAGACACGGAACACATACGGCATGAAGTCAGCCAGCGGGGTGGGACGGGCCGACCTGCCCACCCTCATCGAACACGGCTATACCATTGGCATCTTTCCCATGGCTGACGAGCAGGGGCGCCTCGGCTGGTACAGCGCCGACCCACGCGGTATTCTTGAGCTGGACGAGTTCCACATGCCCCACCGCCTGGCCCGCAAGCTACGCACCGCCCCCTTTCGAATCCAGATCGATCAGGCCTTTACCGACGTCATGCGGGGGTGCGCGCACCGGGCCAGCACGTGGATCTCGCCCGTCATCATCGAGGCCTACACCGTCCTGCATCAGCGCGGCAAGGCGCACAGCGTCGAAGCGTGGCAAGATCACAAGCTGGTGGGGGGGTTGTACGGAGTATCGCTGGGCGGAGCGTTCTTCGGCGAGTCCATGTTCGCCGAGGTGCCCGATTCGTCCAAGGCGTGCCTGGTGTTCCTGGTCGAGCGCCTGAAAGAGCGAGGTTACACTTTGCTGGACTGCCAGATGGTGACGGCCCACATGGCCCGCTTCGGCGCCCGTCTCATCAGCGCGCCCGCGTATCAACAGAGACTGCAGCAAGCGCTGAAACTGGGGTGTACGTTCGCGTGACCGTCCCCGAGTCGGAACTGGAATGGAGCTTTGCCCGCTCGGGGGGCCCGGGCGGGCAGAACGTCAACAAGGTGTCGTCCAAGGCCGTGCTGCGGTGGAACGTCGCCAGCAGCGCCTGCCTGCCCGAAGCGGTGAAAGCACGGTTCAT
>DASYBA010000371.1:0-1952 GCA_036501005.1 Candidatus Xenobia bacterium
GCCCTGGCAGTCGTGCATGTATCCGATACGCTGCCCGACTTCACGCAGCACCTCGTCCAGGCGGGCTTCCATGTCGCCCCAGATGACCAGGTTGCCGTGGCGATCCGTGGCGTGGAACTGATAGGGACTCGACCGCGACCACCCCATGGCGATCCGCAAGGTCCGGTCCAGCCGACTCAGCGTCGTCGCCGACGACACCAGCAGGCGCCGCCAGATGGGCGGCTCGATCCCGGCCAGGTTCACTTTGATCTGAAAGACCATACTCACAAGGCTTATTGTACGGCCTCCCCCACCCCGCCTCAATCGTCCCGAGGTCCACAATCGCGCCCCGAAGGAACTACGCCTATCGTCCCGCTCGTTGCAACGGCTCCAGGACCATGAGGGCGGCAATCTGCTCCCTCACTCGCTCGGTCGTCACCTGGTAGACGGCCAGCAGATTGGCCGCCACACTCCGCTCGTCTCGCAAGAGGCCCAACAGCAGATGCTCGGTCCCGGCGAACGGACGCCCCATCCGTTCTGCCTCCTCGAGGGCCAGGTCGATGGAGCGGATGAAGTTCTCGGTACAGAACCGCTTCCCGGTCGACGACCGCCCGACATTCCACACCATGTTTTCGATGTGGGAGAGGACGTCTTCGAACTCGACCCCCAGTTGCCGCAGCACCAGCGCGGCCGAGGCCCCTTCGGTGGTCATGATGCCCATCAGCAGGTGCTCGGACCCCAGGTCCCGATGCCCCAGCCGAGCCGCCTCCAGGCTGGCTTTCTGCACGGCACGCCAGGCCGGGGCGGTCAGGCGGCGGAACATCCACACCAGCCTGACGCCGCGCCACATGCCCAGGAGCCGCGAGCTGACCTCGCCCATGCGGATCAGGTTAGACCCGCAGCCGACCAACCCTGCTGTGAGGCTAGGCGCAGCATCGCCGTTGCCAGGCCAGGACCAGGCCGACCACCACGATGGCCACCCGGCAGCGTCGGGCCTTTCTTGAATATTTCAGTAACCCGGCGGTGTCGTGGACGACGGACTGGGAGCAGGCTGCAGCGTCCCTCCCTCGACGGGCCCCCCGCCGGCCGGCTGGGTCGCCCGGGTCTCGCTCACCACCAGCTTGTTCGGGTCGGCCTTCGGGTCGGTGGGCCGGTGCCGGACCTCGAGCAGCGGATCGATGAACTGGGTGTTGTAGTTCCGCCAATCCCAGTCGAACACGTGCTCTTGCCCGGGCTTGAGCGAGGCCACGGTCTGCGACTGCTGGGAGAGCTCGTGGTGCTCGCCATCCTGGATGTGGACGATGATCTGCACCGCCTGCACCGTCACCCGCCCGGCGTTCCGGATGACCGCGTGGCCCTTGACCACGTCGTTGGCCTGATCGTTGGGCAGCAACGGGTTCTGGAACGTAAAGCTCTCCACCTTGACGGGATCCGGTGCTGCCGCCCAAGCCGCCGCCAGCACGAACAATACCAGTGCCCATCGACGCATGATCCTCACAACCTTCCTTTACCGTGGCCGTTCCTTGGCGACCAGGATAGCACACTGTCCACCCCTAAGTAAGCCCCCACCTCTTGTGGACTAAGGAGAGCCTGTATGACCATTCAAACCCCGGTAGAATCCCGCACCAGCAACAAGCAACTGCTGGCGTGGGTCCGCGACGCCGTCGACCTGTGCCAGCCCGCCCAGGTGCACTGGTGCGACGGCTCGCAGGCGGAGTACGATCGCCTCTGCGAAGAGATGGTCCGCCAGGGCACCATCATCAAGCTGAACCAGGAGAAGCGGCCCGGCTGCTTCCTGGCCCGCTCCGATCCCAGCGACGTGGCCCGGGTCGAACAGCGCACCTTCATTTGCAGCTTGCGCCGAAACGACGCTGGCCCGACCAACAACTGGACCGATCCCAGGGAGATGAAAGCCACTCTCAAGCGGCTCTTCACCGGGTCCATGAAGGGCCGGACCATGTACGTCATCCCGT
>DASYBA010000372.1:0-4667 GCA_036501005.1 Candidatus Xenobia bacterium
TATCGAATGTGCGCATCGGATGCCGACTTTCGCGACTCGACCGCAGCCGCCCGGGCCAACGCCTGGCTGGGTGGGCAGGGGAGTGCGGAGGCGTTCCGCAGCCTGTTGCCGTCGCTAGGCCTGTCGGACGCCGGGCAGACGGCCTTGCTGCAGCGATAGCGTTCTTACACCCGGGTCGAAAGCCACCACATCAAGAGGATGATCAGTGGCGTGGTCAGCAGGATGGCCAGGATGACGATCACCAGGTGGCCGTGCTCGTCGACCAGTTTTGATAGACGGTTGACGCCGCGCTTCAGCCCGGTGTGCACGCAGACCACCGGGGCCTCCCCCCGCTGATACTGCCGGATCGCATCCAGCATCTGCTCGATGGAGGCATAGCGATCCTGGGGATCGTAGCGAACCGCTTTCGATACGATGATGGCGATCTCGCGGGGCACTCGCCCCTGTGCGGTCCGCGAGGCGTCGATGAAAGGAGGGTCTTCGGCCATGCTGCGAAGCTGCCGCTCCATGGGCTGCAGCTCAGGAAAGGGCGGGTGCAGGGCAAACAGCTCGTGCATGACCACGCCCAGGCTGTAGACGTCAGATTGCGGACTGAACCCGCTGGCACTCTCCAGGGCCTCCGGCGCCAGGTAGCCTGGCGTGCCGGCCACGGCCTCCGATAAGTTCGCATGTTCCCCCCGCCGGGTGATGGACGTCTCGTGGCCCGCCATGGGCGCCCGTACCGTCCGCGCACGCTTGGCCAGCCCCCAATCCATGACGGTCACTTCGCCGGCTGGGCCCACCATGATGTTGCTGGGCTTGATGTCCCGGTGCAGGACGCCCCGCTGGTGGGCAAACGACAGCGCCTCCGCCACGGTCACAATGAGCTCCAGACGCCGTGAGAACGACCAGGTTTCCAGCAGGGCCCCGTCTGCCTCGCGAAGCCGGAGAATGAGGTCGGCCATGGTTTCCCCGTTGAGATATTTCATGGTGAAGTAGAGCTGGTCGTCGGGGGTGACGCCCAGATCGTAGACGGGGGTGATGGCGGGATGCTCGAGTTGACCTACGGCTCGCGCCTCCTCAACGAAGGTCGCCACCATGGTGGGATCGGCGCCGGCTTCGGGCAGCAGCACCTTGAGGGCGACCTCCCGCTCCAGTTCGTGGTCGTACACCAGGTAGACCCGGCCCATGCCGCCCTGGGCCAGGGGCCGTCGTAACACGTAGCGGCCCTGCGCGAGCCACGCCGCCGTGTCGGCCGGGGCCGGGGCGCTCGCGACCGGCGGGGTGTCCGTCTTGTCAGCCAGTCCGGACATCAGACGGGTAACCGGTAAAGGAACGGACATGCGGCTCCTTTCGCACGAACCTGGCTCTTCCAATTGCCAATCGCAGGGGACGAGTTCCGCGCCCACCTGAAGATGTCTTTAGACGGGCACCCGGTCCAACACCTCGCCCACCGCCTCGAGACTGGGAAAACGGGCCCCGGGCGCTTTTGCCAGCATCTGTCCCACGACCGCATCCAACTCGGCCGGCAAGTCCGGTCGGGCCTGTCGGACCGATGGGGGAGGCGTCTGCTGGTGCGCCATCATGATTTCCATGTTGTTGCCCTGGAAGGGCGGTTTGCCCACCAGCAACTCGTACAGCATGATGCCCAGGGCGTACTGGTCGGCGGCGGGCGTCAATTCCTCGGCCCGCACCTGTTCCGGCGCCATGTAGCTGGGCATGCCCAGAATGGTGGGGCGTACCGTGATCTGGGAGGACGCGGTGGTCTTCTTGACGAGGCCGAAACCAGCCACCTTGAGGGTGCCGGAGGACGTGTACAAGATGTTTTCCGGAGCCAGGTTGCGGTGGACAAAGCCCTTGTTGTGGGCAAACGTCACAGCCTTCATGATGGGCCGCACGATGGTGAGCGCCTCACCCACCGACATGCCCTCCGGTTTGATCTTGTCCTCCAGCGTACCGCCCGCCGCCAGTTCCATGACCAGGTAGAAGTACTTGTTGGCAGTGCCTTCCGACAGGAGTTTCAAGATGTTGGGATGGTTGAGCGACGCCATGGCTTGCAGCCCCCGCTTGGCCCGCTGCAGGGACTCGTTATCCTCGCTGTTGAGAATGATTTTGATGGCGACGTGGCCGTCGGCCTTTCCTTTGCTCGACTCGGGCTCCGCCTCGTAGACCGCGCCCACGCCCAGGCCGCCGCGGCCCAGCTTGTGCAACACCCGATAACCGCCGATGACGCGGCCTTCGAAGGCGGTGCCGCCCTCGTTTTCCGATGCCGACCGCGCCGCCGCCTGCTGAGTGGCGGCCTGCTTGCTCTTGTGACCGATGACGGCGGGGACGGCGAACGCAATGAGCCCGATGACCACGACTGCTCCCACGATCTCTTCGATGTGTACGGGGGTGAAGAAGTCGGCCACCTGGGCGCTGGCCGTGGTCGGGTCCAGATGGAGCGGAGGCTCGGGGGGTGCGGGGTACTCGACGTTGTCGCCCGTCAGCGCTGCGGCGGGCACGTTGGTCATCAACTGATGCTCCGAGGCCACCAGCAAGACGGTGACCTGGTCGGCGTTGGCGACACCGTCCTTGTCCAGGTCGAGCAAGAAAGCGCCGGAGTCTTCCCGCGGCAGGCGCGTGCGGGTCTGGTTGCCGGGCCCGCTGAGCACGAAGGCGTCGACCACCTCCGGGTCGGTGCGGAACGTAACGTGGCGTGCGTGATCCGCCCAGGCGCCCGCCAATAGGGCCGCCCACAGCAGCAGGACGCCCGTGGCTCGACCTATCGCTCTGAGGTGCATGCAGTCTCCCCCAACCTTTTGTTGTGGCAGGTTTTCTGCTCCTGCCGAGCGGGGCCCTCCCACCCGCCGCTTATCCACACGCGATTGTTGAAAAATATTTTTCAAGGCCAGCATCCCATGCGAAAGGAAGGGGGCATGAACCGAAGAAAAGCGGCCCAGCAGCTTGACTGCAATTCAATGTGCAGGAGAGTCACGATGACCATCACGGCCGGCTTTTCTCAACTGTCGCTGGACTTTGAAGAACCTCTCGAAATCCAGCGAGGCAAGGTGGTCGTCTTCGACCTGGAGACGCAGAAGAGCTTCGATCAGGTCGGCGGCCGGGACGCCACCCGGGAGTTGAAGATGTCGGTCGGGGTGGTGTATGATTTTCTCAACGATCGGTACCGCGTCTACCGGGAACGAGACATCGACGACATGGTCGACGACCTGTTCTCCGCGGAGCTGGTGGTCGGCTACAACATCGTCAGCTTCGACTACCGGGTCTTGTCGGCCTATACGCACCGGGATTTCAGCCGTCTCGCCACCATGGACATGATGGTCACGGTGGAGAAGGCGCTGGGGTTCCGCATCAAGCTTGACAACCTGGTGAGCTGCACCATCGGCTCCCACAAAGCAGGGGATGGTCTGCAGGCCCTGGAATGGTTTAGAACTGGGGAGTGGGACAAACTCGAGTTCTATTGCAAAGAAGACGTGCGCCTGACCCGGGAGCTGTACGACTTTGGTCGGAAGAACCGATACGTCCACTACGAAGATTTCAACACGGGCGCCATGGGTAGGGTACCGGTAGACTGGTGAGTCACATGCTGAACCTCCAACGAGAATCCAGGCCAGTAGAAGAGCTGAAACATCAGGGAACGCTGGTTCTCATCGGGGGAGCAGAGGACAAAAAGGGCGACAAGAAGATCCTGCGCAGGTTCGTCGAGCTGGCGGGGGGCTCCGATGCGCGCATCCTCGTACTGGCCACCGCCACCCGCAAGACCCACGAGGCTGGCGTGCGCTACTGCACGCTGTTTAGAGAACTGGGTGCGAAGGAAGCCCTCGAGCTGCCCATCTATACCCGGCTCGACGCCAACAACATCAAGTACGTTCGATACATGTCGGAGGTCACCGGCGTGTTCTTCACGGGCGGCAACCAGATCACCCTGACCAGCATTCTAGGCGGCACGCAGTTTCTGCGGGCCCTGCAAGATGCCTACGTGCGGGGGGCGACCATCGCGGGCACCAGCGCGGGGGCTTCGGCCATCAGCCGTCACATGATCATGACCGGGGCCAAGGGCGTCTCCCCCACCAAGGGCATGGCATCGATTGCGGCGGGGCTCGACCTGCTGCACAACATGGTGGTCGATCAGCATTTCGGCGCCCGCCGCCGCATCGGGCGCCTGCTGACGGTGGTGGCGCATAACCCCTTCTTGCTGGGGGTGGGCATAGACGAAGACACGGCCATCATCATTTCGCCGGACAACAATCTCGAGGTCATCGGGCGCCGCTCAGTGACCATCCTCGATGGCACGAACATCAGCTATTCCAACGTGTCGTATGTCGAAGGCAACCAGATGCCGCTCTGCATCTACGACGTCAAGATGCACCTCTTGCTGGAGGGCTGCACCTTCGATATCCTCCGTCGCATTCCCATGACCCCCCCCGCCGCGTTCGACTAGACCGCGAGACGGGGACTGCCTCGTGGTGTCGCTCTTCACAGGGCTGGGAGGCGGCGACGCATCGGGCGGATGGTGATATCTGGCGGAATCACCATGGCTGGTGATAAACCCCGGTTCCGGTTGAACTTAAAACGATCTGCAAAACTATCAGTTAGTCTTGCGGCGGTGCAGGGCCAGCGCCAGCCCGACTAGCACAATGGCTACGGGGAGGACCCCCGTAGACGCATCCACCTCAGGTGCGGTGTCC
>DASYBA010000373.1:0-3500 GCA_036501005.1 Candidatus Xenobia bacterium
ACGCTGGACCCACAGCAGCAGTTCCACGAAGAAGCCGTCGAACGAGAAGCCTGATGTCGGTGATCGTCCGGATCCCCGTCCCCTTGCAGAACCTGACTGGGAATCAGCCCACGGTGCAGGTCGAAGGGACCTCGGTCGGCGAGGTCCTTCAACACCTGGAGGCGCGCCACCCCGGCATTGCAGTCTCGATACTGGACGACCGGGGCCAACTCCGCCGTTTCGTGAACGTGTTCGTCAACGAAGACAACGTCAAGACGCTGGGGGGCGAGAAGGCCGCCGTGCAAGACGGGGACGAGATCTCCATCATTCCGGCCATTGCCGGAGGGCGACTATAGCAGGCTGCCGAACCCGGCGTGCGTGAGTACCTTGAAGGTCAACGGCCAAGGGCGCGAGGTGACGGCCGCGCCCGATACCCCCCTGCTGTGGGTGTTGCGTGACGAGCTGGGCATGACCGGCACCAAGTTCGGCTGCGGCGAGCAGTTATGTGGCGCCTGTACGGTCCACCTGGACGGCAAGCCCGTCCGATCGTGTGGCACCCCGCTCAGCGCCGCCCTCGGGCATCAGGTCACCACCATCGAAGGGCTGTCGGCCACCGTGAATCACCCCCTGCAGCGGGCCTGGATCGCCGAGCAGGTGCCGCAATGCGGCTGGTGCCAGTCGGGGCAGCTCATGTCAGCGGCCGCGCTCCTGGCCCGCAAGCCGCACCCGACCGATGCCGACATCGATACGGCCATGTCCGGCAACATCTGCCGTTGTGGTACCTACCACCGGATTCGCCAGGCCATCCACCGGGCCGCACAGGAGGGTGACCATGGATAGGCGAGCCTTTCTCAAGAGTGGGGCCATGTTCGCCGCGGGTCTCTTGCTGGGCTTGCGCATGCCGGCCGAGGCCGCCGGGGCGGGAGACGGGCATGCCTTCAGGCCCAACGCTTTTGTGCACGTGGGTACCGACGACGTCGTCACGGTAGTCGTGGGCAAGTCCGAGATGGGTCAGGGCGTGTCGACGTCTCTCCCCATGATTGTTGCCGACGAGATGGAGGCCGACTTCAGCAAGGTGCGTTGGGAGCAGGCGCCCGCCGATCCGGCGTTCATCATGCCCGGCCAACATCTGCAGATCACTGGAGGCAGCACCAGCGTGCGGACGTCTTTCGAGGCCCTGCGCCAGGCCGGCGCCGCCGCCCGCACCATGCTGGTGGCCGCCGCCGCTGCGTCGTGGGGCGTCCCGGTGGAGCAGTGCCGGGCAGAGCAGAGCACCGTCGTGTGCGGTGATCGCAAGGCGACCTTTGGGGCCCTGGCGACGCTGGCCGCGCAACAACCCGTGCCCGAGCATCCGACGCTCAAGAGCGCCTCGGCATTCAAGCTTATCGGCCATCCCCTGCCCCGGCTCGACGTGGTCGACAAGGTCTGCGGGCGGGCGGAGTTCGGCCTGGACGTGAAAGTGCCCGGCATGCTCTATGCGGCAGTCTTGCGCTCGCCGACCTTCGGGGGGCGAGTGCGACGCGTGGATGATTCGGCAGCCCGCGCCCGGCCGGGGGTGCGCCGTATCGTGACCGTATCGGACGGTGTGGCGGTCGTGGCGGAAAGCTGGTGGCAGGCCCGCCAGGCCCGAGAGAAGCTTAAAGTGACGTGGGATGAGGGCCCGCACGCCTCGCTCTCCACCCCCGACATCTGGCATCAGTATCGGACTGCAGCGGCCCAGCAGGAGGGCGTGGTGGCGGCGAAAAGCGGCTCGTCAGCGGGGATCAAGCCCGACCACGTGCTCTCCGCAGAATATCGACTGCCCTTCCTGGCCCATGCCACCATGGAGCCGATGAACTGTACCGCCGACGTCCGCGCGGACGGCGCCGACGTGTGGACGGGTACGCAGGCGCAGACTCTGGCCGTAGGCACGGTCGCACGCATCACCGGCCTCCCTCCCGCAGCGATACGCATTCACACCACGCTCCTGGGCGGCGGTTTTGGGCGCCGCGCGGAACAGGACTTCATCGCGGAGGCGGTGGAGCTGTCGAAAGCGATGGGGGCGCCGGTCAAGGTCGTCTTCACTCGAGAGGACGACATGCAGCACGACTACTATCGGCCGCTCTGCCTGCATCAGGTGCAGGGCGAACTGGCCGGCGGACGCATATCGAAATGGCGGCACCGCATCGTGACCCAGTCCATCCTGAACCGGTTTTTCCCCGGCAGCGTGAAAGACGGTAGTGTCGATCCGACCTCCGTCGAGGGTGGGGCGAACCAGCCCTACGACGTGGGCGAGCTGCACGTGGACTGTATCACCTTGGATCCAGGCGTGCCCGTGGGGTTCTGGCGGTCGGTGGGTGCGTCCCACAACGCCTTTGCCGTGGAGAGCTTCGTCGACGAGCTGGCCCACGCGGCCGGGGTGGACCCGTTTCACTTTCGTCAGCGGCTGCTCTCGCACTCACCTCGCCACCGCCACGTGCTGGAGGTCGCGGCGGAGAAGGCCGGGTGGGGACGTCCCCTGCCCGCCGGGTGGGGGCGAGGCATCGCGGTGGCCGAGTCCTTCGACAGCTACGTAGCCCAGGTGGTGGAGCTGGAGGCCGTCCATGGCTCGGCGCCTCGGATTCACCGGGTGGTGGTAGCGGTGGACTGTGGACCGATCGTCAATCCCGATACCGTCGTGGCCCAGATGGAAGGGGGCATGGTGTATGGTCTGTCCGCTGCCCTGTACGGCCAGATCACGCTGTCCAAGGGGCAGGTTGAGCAGAGCAACTTCAACGACTACCCCGTCCTGCGCATGAGCGAGATGCCGCGGCACGTCGAGGTGCACCTGGTGCCCACGGGAGAGAAACAAGGCGGAGTGGGCGAGCCCGGGGTACCGCCCATCGCACCGGCCGTCACCAATGCCCTCTTCGCGGCAACCGGCCGTAGAGTGCGGGCCTTGCCTATAGCTCCCGTTTAACGGTGCAGGAGCCGGCGGGCGGGGAAGGAATCAGGGGGCACTTTCTGGGAGGAGCTGGGCCGATGTCGATCAAGTCAGACACGTGGATCCGGAAGATGTCTTTGGAGCACGGCATGATTGAGCCGTTCGAAGACAAGCAGGTACGTGAAGGGGTGGTCTCCTATGGGCTGTCGTCCTATGGCTACGACATCCGGGTGGCCAATGAATTCAAGATCTTCAGTAATGTGTACAATTCGATAGTCGACCCGAAGCATTTCGATAGTCGCGCTTTTGTCGACTACGAGGGCGACATCTGCGTGGTTCCACCCAATTCTTTCGCACTCGCTCGAACCGTTGAATACTTCCGCATCCCTCGCAACGTACTCACAATTTGTTTGAGTAAGTCGACCTACGCACGATGCGGTATCATCTGCAATGTCACGCCTTTCGAACCGGAGTGGGAAGGGTTCGCGACCCTCGAAATCAGCAACACGACGCCCCTGCCGGCGCGCATCTATGCCAACGAGGGCATAGCCCAGGTCATCTTCTTCGAATCCGACCAGGTCTGCGAGACGTCGTACAAGGACAAGAAGGGCAAGTACCA
>DASYBA010000374.1:0-2835 GCA_036501005.1 Candidatus Xenobia bacterium
ACCGTCATATTCGATACGTCACCGGAGGGGGCACAGGTCTACCTGGTCAGCTCGGAGCCCGAGCTTCTGGGTGAGACCGGTCGCCCGGTCCAGGTGCCGGTCCCATCCGACGCCGACATTCCCCTCCGGTTCGTGTTCGTCCTCGACGGCTATCAGAAAGGCCACTACGAGGTCCAGTCGGCGACCCTGCAGGATACCACCGTCCACCACCTGCCGGACAACGGCCAGCCGCTCTTTCTCCTGCCCGCCAGTTGGCCCATCTACCTGTTGGACCAGGCCAGGCGCCATGCCCAGGGGGTCGGGTTCGGGCTGGCCGTCCTGGCCGTCGGAGTGGCGGCGTGGCGGTCTCGCATGGGCAGGATTTTGAAGCAGGCCCGTCGAGCCGCGACCCTGGATACCCTGGGCGTGGGCCAAAGCTCGGACGGGACGGTGGCCGAGCCCTCCCTGGTGGGGCAAAGGTTGGGCAACTGGCTCTTGACGGATCGACTGGGCAAAGGCGGGATGGCCGTCGTGTACCGAGGGGTGCCCAACGATACCCTGGAAGCCAGCCAGGCCGTGGCCGTCAAGGTAATCAACCCGGACAGCCTGTCGAATCCCGAGACCAAGGCTCGTTTCGAACGGGAGGTGCGCATCGGGGCCAAGCTCAACCATCCCAACATCGTGCGGCTCATCGACTGGGACGTAAGCGGTCCATACTACCTGGTCATGGAACTGATCGACGGCGTGCCGTTGAGAAAGAAGATGTCTGCCCAGGGTCTCACCCCCCGGGCCGCCCTGGACCTGATGCAGCCGGTGTTCGAGGCCATGATCTACGCGCACTCGGTGGGCGTGTGGCATCGGGATTTAAAACCGGAGAACGTCTTCATATCGAATAAAAGCGGGCGCATTACCGTCATGGACTTCGGCATCTCTCGGCAGGCGACGGACGTCACGGTGACCCGCACCGGGGGCATGCCCGTCACGCCGGGCTACATGTCGCCGGAGCAGTTCTCGGGCCCGGGGGCGGGGGCGGCCAGCGATCAATACAGCCTGGGCATCATGGTGTGGGAGATGGTGGCGGGGCACCGGCCGTTTGACGACAGCTCGCCCATGGTGGTGGTGGCGCAGCACCTGGGCAGCCCTCTCCCACTTTTGCAGGAGGAGAAGCCGGCGGTGCCCTACGAGCTGGATCTGGTGCTGCAGCGCATGTGTGCCAAAGACCCTATCGAACGCTTTCCCGACCTGCAGTCGGCGGTCGAAGCGCTGGAAGAGGCGATCATTGACCGCCGCCCGTAGATCGGAGGAGAATACTCCTCAACCGCCGAAACTGGCGCCCTGCTGCCAGTGCCCACGCGGATCTCAAGGGGGTCATGTCATGTCTATGGCACGAAGGGTCAGGACCTGGTTAGCCACCATCGGCCTGCTGGTGGCCTCAGCGATGCCCGTAATAGCCTGCCCGGCCATTACTTCCTTTAGTGGGGGAGAATTCGGATCTTTTGACGCTGGCTCCAACTGGACCGGCGGATGGTGCTTTACAACGACCACGCCCATCGATGTGACAGATCTGGGGGTCTTTTGCCCTCATGGCGGCGCTGGGCTCACTTCCAGCCACACGGTTGACCTCTGGGATTGCACCGGCACTGTGCTGGACTCGACGACGGTTCCCAATGGTGTTGCTGCATCGTCGTGCGGGTCCTTTCGCTATGTTCCGACCGCGAGTGTGCTACTGACGCCCGGGCAGACTTACACCATTGGGGCGGCGTATGCAGGCGGTGATAGTTGCGGCGACGTCTTCGACTTAGCGGAGACATCACTAATGACCAATCCGAACATTGTGTTCGGAGCTTGTCGCCTTGCTCTCGGTGCCGCCGAGCCCACCTTTAGTGATGGCTTGGGTGCGGGATTCTTTGGCCCGAATTTCCAGTTGCAACCGGCGCAAGCGGCACCTGAACTGGATGCAAACTCGGCCGCGATACCGCTGGCCATAGTATCCACCGCCCTCTGCTGCGTGTTCGGGCGGCGCCGCCTGGCTCGCCAGGATTGAACGCTGCCTCGACGTGCAGTCGGCGGTCGAAGCTTTAATCGCGACCGTACAAATGACGTAGCTCGACCTTGGCCTGCTCCAGGGTCTCGCGGCGTTCGTGGGGCAGGTTCTTGCCCGCCCGGTTGATGTAGAAGTTCAACATGGACATGGCCGACTGGAACGGGCCAGCCTTGCGGCGACGGCTGGCTTCGGCCGATCGGCGGAGCGACCGCGCGATAGCCTGGGCATCGTCCAGCTTGAAGACGTCAGCCTCCAGATCGAGGGCATCGCTTTTTCCTGTGACCTGGTGTGACCATTTGTGCATGGATGTCTACCTCCATGATGGTATTCCCCCGATTCGATACGGCCGTGTTGTGCGGCAGCAGATAAAAAAGCGCCGGCTACGAATAGCCGGCGCTTGTGACGGGCCCCCCAGACATCCGGTCAGCCCCGCAGCCGACCGGACATCCAGGTTCGAGGAAAAATTGGCGGCGCCCCCATCGGTTTGTTTCGTGGGGCGCCCAGGGCTGACGGCCCTAGCTGGCGATCTTGACTCGCTCGATGGTCTTCGACCCGTCGGCGTTGTACTTCAGGATACCCGTGTACGGCTCGCCCTTCTTGTCGAACATGTCCTTGGTGGTCAGCTTCTGGCCCGGGGTCGTGACCAGGATACGGCCCGCCTTGATCAGGTTCGCCACAGACTGCTTGGTGCGGTTGGCGGCGTCGGCATCCTTCTCCAGGGCACCGTCGTTGTCGACCAAGGTGGTGACCTTGGCGCCCTTGAAGGCCTCGGGCACGTTGTTGTCGAGGTGGATGGTGACCGGGTGGACCTC
>DASYBA010000375.1:0-10196 GCA_036501005.1 Candidatus Xenobia bacterium
CGCGCCTCTCCTCGATCGCCCGACCGTTTTGGAGCCGAGCTCGGCGCCTGCTCGTGTGCCCTCGTGGCGTCCGCACAAAGGGGTAGCGTGCTATCGCCGGTTCGACACGACGCTCAGGCCAGAGGAAAGTTCAGCTACCGGTCTAGTTCCCGGTGGAACTTCCTTCGAGGCCATCTGGTGGGGCAACCCTGTTGGGGTGATATCATGATGTCGCCAACTCAGACCCTGTTCGGCGGCCATGGTCCTGTTTTTTCGTCGAACAGGGCGTCCCGTCTGGTTTCACGCCCCATTTAGCGCCCCCACAAATCAGGCGAGCCGACCCTTTTACTTTTTGGGGGCTCGTCGGTATAATAGCTGGGACGGGGTCATCGCGCCCTTTTTCGAGAGGCAGCACCAGGAGGATGGGCATGTCCGATTCCATCGGCAAGGTAGCCAGCGCAAGTCAGGTTTCGTCCACCAGTTCAGTCGGCGCCGTGCGCAACGACGCTCTGTCCGAGGTCCAGGCCTACAACCTGAAGGCCATCGGCCCCAACCAGCCTGTTGCCAGCGGCGACGGCGCTTTTGAGGTTCCATTGGCCGGGGCCGTCACCGCCTTCGCGGGAGACCCGGCGACTGCCGCCATGACCGGCACCACTCGCAGCGCCCTGGCGTCCAGCAGCGTCCCGACAGCCAGCGTTGGCAACGTCCCCGCCCACGACATGGATATCCAGACTGCCCCTGGCAACCCCTATATGGCGCCCCCCCCGGCCCCTTCTCACACCCCTCCGCCGGCCGCCGCCTCTGCCCAGACAACGTCCGTCACTCCGACCGATGACGACGACGCCCCCAAGCAGCCCTGGCACGCCGACTCGAATCCCGTCACCTATCGGGACTTCGACTTCGATGAACGCGACAACCGTCCGAACGACACCTGGGCCCCCAACTCCAACCGGTCAGCAGAGTTCGCCGCGCTGGACAACATGAAGCTCACCTCCCCCGAAGAGGCTCTCGCCCAGTGGCGCTCCCAGAAGGAGCGGGCTGCGCAGTCCTCCCCAGCCCCGGTGCAGGCCAGTTCTCCAGCCCCCGCCCAGGCCAGTTCGCCGATCCCCACCCAAGCCAGTTCAACGCAGACTGCCTATGCTCCAGCGCCTGCCGCTACCCCGGCCAACCCGACCGCTCCCGGCAACCCCTTTCAAAAACCTCCCACGGGTCTCGTCATGCCGCCCTCGGGCCCGCCGGCCTCCGCCCAGGCCTTCAGCACGCCGAGTCCCGCCGGCCCGGTAGACCTGTCGTCCGGCAGTTACGTCAACCCCAACCTCTCGTCCAACCAAAGCATGTCCGCCCCCACGCCGGCCATGAACTCCAACCCGCCTTTCCGGCCCGCCAACATCATGCCGAACCTCCCCGGCGTTACCGAGCCGCAGCAAGGCATGGTGACCCCCCAGCCCTACCAGAACCGCTTCCAGGCGATGGTCTCCAACCTCAGCATGGGCGGCGTGGCCGGCATGGGGATGCCCGGAATGGGCATGCCGGGCATGATGAGGATGCCCGGAATGGGTATGCCCGGCATGGGCATGCCAGGAATGGGAGTGCCCGGAATGGGCATGTCTGGGATGGGCATGCCAGGCATGATGGGCCTCCAGGGCTTCAATAGCCCCGCCATGAACCTGTTCGGCGACGACGACAGCGAAAACGACGCTGCCAACGACGGTACGTTCGGTCTGTTCGGCAATGGCAACAAGCGCCGTTCCGGCCCAGGCTCCAACATGCTGTGGCAAATGGGCGGGTTCGGTGAGTAGTTGAGCGAGGAGGCCCTCGCCCCCACGCTGGCCGGTCTGCTCGATGTCGGCCAGCGGTACGTGGCAGCCTTGCTGGGACGTAACCCGGAGCCCGACCTCGACCCCAAGCTGGAACTCGCCTCGGCATCCGCCCGATCGTTTCTGCAGGGCATCGAGCGAGAGCTTGAACTCGTCAGCCTGACCGTCGACCCGCAGGACGACAGAGCCCATCTCCTCGACGAGCTCAAGCGCTCGCTGGAGCAGGCCGCCTCCACCATCGACGCCCTCCTGGACGCCGCCGCCTCACGCAATCTGCCCATCGTCCAGTCCGCGGTGGGATCCTTGGAAGCCTCCTTCGAAAACCTGCAAGAGTGCGCCCGCAGCCTGGATCAAATGGACCGCGAGCGCCCCGCATCCCTGCCCTTCCCCGCCCTGGAGGCGCTGGTCGCCGGCCTGGCCTCGTGGCGGTCTGGGCTCACCACGCCCGAGTCGATTCACCCCATGCTCACCGCCTCCGTCGCCCTGGTGGCCCGCCTGGACCGCCAGATCGCCCTGTTTGAAGCCGCCCATCAGCAGCCCGCCCCCGAGGCTCGTCACTTGATCCAGGCCTTGGCCGCCGCCCTGGGCGCCATCGCGGAAGGGCTGGACGATACGGCGCATCTCAAGCCCGGGCTCGACACCATCGCCCAGGTGGCCTGGCCGCTGGCGGGCACCCTGCGAGAACTGGAACGGCAGTCCAACGCCCAGCGCAGCTTCTCCCGCTACGCCGCCCTCGAAGATTGCTACCGCTACGTCAGCCGTCAGTCCGACATCGCCCCCGCCGCTCGCGACCTGCTCAACCTGGCGGCGGTGGAGCGGGCCGATCTGCTGTATCAGCTTTTGCGGGACCAGTGGGCCGTCATCCGCAGCCTGCCCATGGCGTTCACCGTCAACCTGGACCCGGCCCGTGGCGTTCTCGATGACCTGCACCAGCAGGTCATCTACTTCCAACAGTCCATCGGACGCGCCGACGCCAGCACCATGCTGACGCTATGCACCTTGCGCGACGCGGTCGAGGCGGCCCGCACGGCTATTGCCTCGGTCCGCTCCGACCTGCAAGCGGGCCTCAGTCTGACGGCCGATCTGCCCAACCTGGAGCTGCTCCGCGAACGTATCGGCCGCCTCCTGCAGGGCACCATGTCCATGAAGCGCTTCCTCATCGAGTTCACCGGCCTGGCCACCGGGCTGGAAAGCCTGCGAACCCAGGCCCGCACCAACCCCGCTCTGTCATCCCTGCTGGACCAGCAACGCCAGGGCTTCGAGCGCATCTCTCGCTACTTCCGGGACGCCGACCCCACCCATCTCACCGAAGGCTGGCGAATGGTCGCCAACACCTTGCCCGGGCTGCAGAAGGTCCGTCGGACCCTCCCCGAGCAAGCCCTCCGCCCGCTCGGCCTGAGCCAGACCATGCCCGAACTGCTCATCCGCCTGACCGAGTGGCGGGCCCACCTGGGTCCCTCCGAGCTCAAATCCCGCGTGCGGGGCGAGACAAGCCGTCTCAAGGATCTCCGCAGCGAGGCCCGCAACCGCTTCACGCACCTGCTCAAGTCGTCCCCGAACGGCGGCGTCCACCAGGCCATGCAAAGCTATCTGGACAACATCACGCAACTCATCGACGGCCTGGAGCTCTTGCAAAGCGGCGTCGACGCCGGTTTCGAGCAGGCCCGGTCCGCCATCATGGCCATGGAGCTCCAGCTAGCGAGTTAGGCCCTTCGGGGACGCCCACTTCTCGACCCTCGACAGCAGCACGTCTGCCAACACGGCCAGCAGAGCCGCGGGGACTGCCCCGGCCAGGATTTTGGCGTTGTTGTCGGTCGTCAGGCCGGTGAAGATGTAGTCGCCCAGCCCTCCGGCGCCGATGAACGCCGCCAGCGTCGCGGTTCCGATATTGATGACCACTGACGTCCGCAGACCTGCCATCAGCATCGGGGTCGCCAGCGGCAGCTCGACCAGATGAAGGATCTGGAACGGCGACAACCCGATGCCCTGAGCCGCCTCGACTAGCGCCGGATCGACCGTCACGATACCCGTGTAGGCATTGCGCACGATCGGCAACAGCGCGTAGAGAAAAAGCGCCGCTACGGCTGGCTTCACCCCCAGCCCCAGCGCTGGAATCATGAAGGCCAGCAAGGCCATGCTGGGGATCGTCTGGATGACCCCCATGACCCCCAGCACCGCCTCGGCGGCTTGTCGTTGGCGAGCGATAAGCACCCCCAGAGGCATGCCGACAATCATGGCCGCGACCACGGCTGCCGCCGTCAGCCCGAGGTGCTGATTGATGAGGTGCAGCGTTTCGCCGCTCCACACGATGCTCCAGAAGCTTTGCCCCTCATGTTCGACTTCGGGGGGCCGGACGCCGATGATCTTGCGGCGGGAGAGATAGTCGACGGCCACCTGGTGGGGACGCTGGCCCTCTTCCTCGACCGCCGAATTGAGCTTCTGCATAGTCTCGTCGTCCAGCGTGCCGGACAGGAATTCCAACGCTGTCTGGGCGCCTGGGTGGGCATCCATGGCGTCCTGGCGAACGACCAGGCAGGCCTGATAGGGCGGGAAGAAGTTCTTGTCGTCTTTCAAGAGCCGCAGGTGCTCCGAGGCGATCTTGCCTTCGGTGCTGTAGACCTCGATGACGTCTACCTTGCCCTGGGCGAGGGCCTTGTAGAGCAGGCCATGCTCCATGCCGACGGCCTTGTCGGGGGCGAACCCATAGGCCTGCGCCAGCCCGGGCCAGCCATCCTGGCGATCCATGAACTCGTGCGAAGAAGCGAAACGTAGATCGGCCTGGTGGGCGGCCAGGTCGCTCAAGGTCCGAATGCCGAGCGACTGGGCCTTGTCTTCGCGCATGGCGAGCGCGTAGGTGTCGCTGAACCCCAAGGGCGGCAGCCAGACCAGGTGATAGCGCTCGAAAAACACACCGCGGAGGTAGCGGAAGGTGGCGTCGGCATCGCCGGGCGACGGAGCACGGAGAATATCCAGGCCCGAACCGGTGTACTCGGGATAGACGTCCAGATCCCCCGTCTTGAGGGCATCAAAACAGATGAGCGTGCCGCCCAGGTCCACCTTGCGATCGACCTTCACGCCTCGTTCTTCCAGCACGGTCGCGGCCATCTCAGAGATCAGCGCGGACTCGGGCATCTTCTTGCTGCCCACCACGAACGGAGCGGGATCGGCCTGGCTCGGCACGATCAGGAGCAGCAGCAACCACAGGACCAGCCACCAACGCATGGCGCAGGGGCTTCGAATCCTGCCCGCAGAGGACCTGCCGGGTCAGCGCCGTAGAAGGCGCTTGCTGGAGGGACGCATGAAGAAATTGCTCATCGCCGCGGGATGCCTGGTCTTGTTGGCGGGCCCGGCGACAGCCACCGGAATCACCACGGATCAACTCAAGGCCATCGTCGACGTGTCGCATCACGACGTCACCGAGTGGCCGCGGCGGCTGCGCGCCGAGCACCGCTACCTGGACGAGAACGTGGTTCAGTACCTGGCCGATCGCTCCACCCTGGCGCTCCAGGAGACCGACAAGAGCGGAAAACCAGCCCCCAACGATCACGACGCGTACTTTTTCGCACTGCTGGCCGACGAGACGGCCCGGGAGCTGAGCCAACCGGAGATCTACCGCCTCCAGCTTGCCGAGGCCTACTGGAAGAAGGGTATGGGCGCCCAGACCTTTGACCTGCTCGACAACATCACCTTGACCGACCCCCGCTCGCCGCAGCCGTACATCCTGGGGGGCAACTACCTTCTTCAGGTCGGCCACCTGGAAGAGGCCCGGCAGAAATTCGAGAAAGCCCTCCGGCTGGAGCATGGCAGCGAGGAGGCGCAACAGCACATCGCCGAGATCTACGTGGCCGAAGGCCGCATGGACGAGGCCCGCAAAGCCGTTGCACGCCTGCTTGCCGACTACCCGCAGAACACCAAAGGCTTGTCCCTGCAGGAGTATCTGAAGAAGGTCGATCAACAGGAAGCCACCGCCCCCAACTTGACCCCCACTCATGGCACGGCCCACGACGCCGACGCCCAGAAGCTCTATCTGTCCGGCAAGTCCAAGAACTTTTCCGGGCAGACCGCCGCGGCGGAGGCCGACCTGCGACAGGCGGTGCAGAAAGACCCGAAGTTCGTCGACGCCTGGTCGTTCCTGGGCGACATCTTGATGCGGGAAGGCAAGTGGTCAGACGCCAGCGGAGCCTACCAGCAGGCCGTCACACTGGACAAGACCGCGGCCGAGAACTGGCGTTCACTCGGCATGTCTTGCGAGCGAGCTTTCGACGAGGGGCACCAGACCGACACCCTGAACCGGGCAGTCGAGGCGTATCGACAGGCGGTGCAACTGGCGCCCACCAATGCTGAATACGCCGCCGATCTCGATCGAGCCAGCCGAAAACACTAGTAAGATCCCGGTAAGTCTGGTAAAGTGAAGGTGTGCGAGGCGTCTTTGCGTGCTTGAATGCCGAGCTGGCCCGACGTTGCTTGACGCTGTCGGATCGGGATCGCGTCAACTATTGGGGCCCCTCCTTGCCCCTTGTCCTGATGGCGACGGCCGGTGCCTTCGGGGCCGTCATTCGGCTGGCTGACGATCAAGCCCACGTCGTGCCCTGGCTGTTCGGTCTCTATGCGGCGTCGGTGCTGCTCAGCGGCTGTCGACTGGGGGCCGGTACCCCCGTGCAAGCTCCCTTCGATACTCCGGCGGCGCCTTCGATACGCTACCTCTGCCAGATGCTGGCGGCCGTCTTTCCTCTGTTCATCGAGACGCTGCTAGCCGTGCCGATATGGGCCATCATGGGCTGGGGGACGGCCGCCGGGGCGCTCGTCATCGGGGCCTTCCTGGCCGTTTTGACAGGCCTGGCCTGGGCGACGAGGGGTCGCCCGTCGTGGACGCTGGCGTGCGTGTCCATGGCCCCTCTGCTGGCCGGTATCGAATGCATCCACCGCGTCGCCGAGACGCTGCCCATCCCGCCCGGGCTCTGCCTGCTCTACACGGTGGGGTTGCTGGTCGCGCTCCTGCTGGCCGATGGCATGGGACGGGCCGGACGGGCCGAAGGGACTCCCCTGCCCGCACCAGACGTTCCCGAGCACGCGTCCGGACGCTTTCTGTTCAAATGTGCTCGGCAGTGCTTGACGTGGGGCTTCCGCCCGTGGCCCCGTTGGATTTCGTCCGGCACCCTGGCCGAGTCGTGGTACGCCATCGGCCTCTACGTCTCGCTGGTGCTGTGCCTGACCTTCTCCATTCGCATGACCATCGTCTCCGTGCGCCAGCATCAAAATCGGACAGCCGTGAACTATTCTGCGACTCCTGTGGTTTCCACTGACAGGAGGTAAGATGAACATGATCAAGCAGAGTTTGTTGGCCCTGGCAGTGGGGACGGGTTTGATGTTGGCGGCGCCAGCGGGGGCTTCGGCGCAGGCCGACGTGTCCGTGCAGACGGCCGAGCAGCAGAATTTCGTGGCCTTCATGAGTTACCATCCGGACATTGCGCAGGATCTCAATCAGAACCCGGCCTTGCTGCAGGATCCCGGGTACCTGAATGCCCACCCCGACCTGGCCGCCTTTCTGGCCGCCAATCCTGACATTCCATATCTGTGGCCGCCCGGGGTGGCCAATTACCAGCAGCCTTATGGGTACGGCTATCCTTACGAAGAACCGTATGCATACCCGTACCCCTATGTGGTGCCGTCTATCGGTATTGGCGTCTATGGGGGCGGCGGCGGATGGGGCGGCGGATGGCACCATCACGGCAGCGCCTTGTTCCCGGGCAACGGATTCAACCGCGGCACACCTGGCTTCAATGGCGGCGTGCACAACTTCAACGGCGGCTTCCACAACTTCAATGGCGGCTTTCGTGGGGTCACGCCCAGCTTCGGCGGCGGCTTCCACAACTTCAGTGGCGGCCACAACTTCAACGGCGGTACGCACAACTTCAGTGGGGGCACCCACAACTTCAGTGGGGGCTTCCACAGTTCTGGCGGCGGCGGGTTCCGGGGTGGGGGTGGCGGCTTCCACGGCGGCGGCTCACACGGCCACAGACGCTAGCGATAGAGACGCCCTGCCCGTTGGCAGGGCGTCCGTTTTTGCAGAGGAAAACGCTCATACGGCGCGGAAATTTTTCACGCATGAAGAAAGACGCTAGATTCTGGTGGTCGTTCGGGCTGGGGGTGGCTGGGCTGGCGGCCGTGACCGGTCTCGTCGTCCAGTACTATCAGACCAGCCGAAGGCGCCTGCAGGAGGCGGCCGATCCCAGGGCCCGTGAGATTCGGGAACTGCTGGACGAAGCCGAGCACCTCCTCCAGGTGGGCCGTCGGGGGGGCGCTCTCCGTAAAGCCCGAGCCTGATCCGTGCACATCCTCGTGGCGAACGACGATGGCGTCCATTCTGATGGGCTGATGGCGCTGGTCTCCGAACTAGCGAAAATTGCCCGGGTGACCGTGGTTGCCCCCGACCGGGAGCGCAGTGCCGCCGGGCATTCCTTGACCTTCTACAATCCCCTCCGAGTCCAGCGCATCCGAGACGACCAGCAGGTGCGCATCTATGCGTGCGACGGAACCCCGACCGACTGCGTCCTGCTGGGTCTCTATGAACTGTGCCTGCACGACAAGCCCGACCTGGTGGTGTCGGGCATCAATCGGGGGGCCAACTTGGGGGACGACATCACCTACTCGGGCACCGTATCGGTTGCCATGGAGGGGCTCATCCACGGGTATCCGTCGTTTGCGGTCTCGCTGGCGTGCCAGGGCATCGTGGCGCCCCATCCGCTGCCCACGCTGCACTGGCATCACGCGGCAGAATTCGCCCGCCGGCTGGCCCGCCTGGTGGTGAAGCACGGATTGCCTCCCAAGACGTTCCTCAACGTGAACGTGCCCAACTTGTCGGCCTCGGAAGTGACTGGGGTGGAGGTCACCCGACAGGGCGTGACTCGATATGACCAGCGACTGGTCAAACGACAGGACCCCCGCGGTGTCGAATACTACTGGATCACCGGCGCCCAACCCACCGGCGACCCGGTACCGGGCACCGACTTCGGGGCCATTCACCAGCATCGCATATCGGTCACTCCGATGCAGATCAACCTGACCGACCAGGCGTCGCTGGAGTCGTTTCACGCCTGGCAGTTCCACGAACGGGAGGCGACAGTCTAGATTTCCGGGGCCGCTTGCGTCCGGGAAACCATCGTGCTATACTCAGCCGCATATTTTTTTTGAGGTGTGTTTCTCTTGCCTAACATCAAGTCCGCGAAGAAAATGACCCGGATCATCGAGCGGCGTCGGGCCCGCAACCAGGCGGTGCGCTCGGCGGTCAAGACGGCCGTGAAGAAGGCTCTTACCGTCATCGCCGCCCCGGCCGCTGGCACCACCACCGCCACGGCTCCGGCCCTGAAAGACGCGGTCCGGGCCCTCGACAAGGCGGCCACCAAGGGCGTCATCCACAAGAACACGGCGGCTCGCCGGAAGTCGCGCTTGATGAAGCGCCTCAACGCCGCCGCGGCGCACTGACACTGGCTCAAACCAACCCGTGGTGGCGCACCACCGCGATTTACCAGGTCTATCCTCGCTCGTTCCAGGATAGCAACGGCGACGGCATTGGTGACCTGGAAGGGGTGCGCCGCCGGCTACCCTACCTCAAAAAGCTCGGCTTCGGCGCCTTCTGGCTGTCGCCGTTCTACCCCTCGCCGCAACACGACTTCGGCTACGACGTCAGCGACTACTGCGACGTCGACCCGCAGTTCGGCACGCTGGAAGACTTTGGCCGCCTGGTCACCGATGCGCACGCCCTGGGCCTCAAGGTCATCGTCGACCTGGTGCCCAACCACACCTCCAGCGAGCACCCGTGGTTCAGAGAGGCCCGCGCCAGTCGGGACAACCCCAAGCGGAACTGGTACGTGTGGGCCGATCCCGCCAAGGACGGTGGCCCCCCCAACAATTGGCAGAGCTTCTTTGGAGGCCCGGCCTGGACGTTCCATCCGACCACCGGCCAGTACTACCTGCATCACTTCCTGCCCGAGCAGCCGGACCTGAACTACCGTAACGACGACGTCACGGCGGCCATGCTGGACGTCCTCCGGTTCTGGTTCCGCCGGGGCGTCGACGGCTTTCGCATCGACGTCCTCTGGATGCTGGTCGACGACGTCTTCTTGCGGAAAGAGCCCCTCAACCCATTGTGGCGCCCCGGCATGAAAGACCGCGATCGGACCATTCACGCTTACACGGACGACCAGCCCGAAACGCATTGGGTGGCCCGCAAGATGCGCAAGGTGTCCGAGGAGTACACCGATCGGGTCCTGATCGGCGAAATCTACTTGCCCTACGAGCAGTTGATGGCTTACTACGGCACGGAGGCCCAGCCGGAAGTCCACATGCCCTTCAACTTCCGCCTCATCAGCGACGGGGTGCCTCACTGGACGGCCGGCAACG
>DASYBA010000376.1:0-1643 GCA_036501005.1 Candidatus Xenobia bacterium
CGAGTACGAGACCGTCCTCGGCAAGACCCTGGCTCGGGTGTTGACCGGCGGACCCATGAACCGACCCGACACGGTCGACGAGCAGGTCGTCCTCGACCTGGAGCGCGAGGCCTGTATCGAGCTCATGGGCAACACCAAGACGCAAGAGCGCATGGCGCACATGCTCAAGACCAGCAAAGCCCTCCGCAACTAGAAGGAGCAACAGATGGAAAACGTCGTCATTGTCAGTGCCGTCCGCACCCCCATGGGACGGGCGCTCAAAGGAACCCTGGCGTGGACTCGCCCCGACGACCTGGCCGCGCTGGTCATCAAGGAAGCGGTCAAGCGGGCCGGTATCGAACCCGGCCAGGTCGAAGACGTGCTCATGGGTTGCGCCATGCCAGAAGGCGAGCAGGGGCTCAACATCGCCCGCATGGCCCTGCTGCTGGCCGGTTTTCCGGACCAGGTGGCGGGCGCCACCATCAACCGCTTCTGCTCGAGCGGCCTGCAAGCCGTCGCCAACGCGGCTCAGGCCATCGCCACCGGCATGGCCGATTGCGTGGTGGCCGGCGGTGTCGAATCGATGAGCATGGTGCCCATGACGGGCAACAAGTTCTCCGCCAACCTGCGCCTGCTGGACCAGACGCCGGGCGCCTACCTGGGCATGGGCCAGACAGCAGAACTGCTGGCCGAGAAATACAAGATCACCCGGGCCGAGCAGGACGCCTTCGCCCTGCAAAGCCATCAGCGGGCGGCGGCCGCGCAGGATGCCGGCAAGTTCAAGGACGAGATCGTGCCCGTGCCCGTGCGGGTCGAACACCGCCAGGGCACCAAAATCGAGAGCCGCACCGTGCCCTTCGACAAGGACGAGCTGGTTCGACGCGACACCAACCTGGAGAGCCTGGGCAAGCTCCGGCCGTCTTTCAATCCGAAAGGATCCGTGACGCCTGGCAACTCTTCCCCGCTGACCGACGGCGCCGCCGCCCTCGTGCTCATGAGCGAGACGCGGGCCAAGGCACTGAAGCTCAAGCCACTGGGCCGCTTCATCACCTTCTCCGTGGCTGGGGTCCCGCCCGAGATCATGGGCATTGGCCCCGTCAAGGCGGTGCCCAAGGTGCTCGATCGGGCGGGGGTCAAGCTGTCCGACATCAAGGTCATCGAGCTCAACGAGGCGTTCGCCGCCCAGTCGCTGGCGGTCATCCGGGAATTGAAACTGCCGGAGGACCGCACCAATCCGAATGGCGGCGCCATCGCCCTGGGCCACCCCCTGGGCTGTTCCGGCGCCCGCCTGACGGCCACGGCCCTCTACGAGCTGCGCCGCCAGGGGGGCGGCTACGGCCTCATCACCATGTGTATCGGAGGGGGCCAGGGGGCTGCCGGGCTCATCCAGGTCAACTGATGCGGCGTCTGGTCCTGCTGCTGGTCCTGCTGCTCACCCCTCACCTGTGGGCCGCGCCCAACCTTGATGCCCTGGCCCAGGCCGCCCCATCCGATACGGTCGTGCTGCTGGCCCTGGACTTCCGCACCTCGACGACCATGGACCAGCAGTGGGCCCGCATGCAGGCGGCAGAGCTCCTGTCTCCCGACTTCAAGCGCGACATGGACACGCTGCAGCAGTCCCTCGGAGTTCACTTCGGAGAGCTGGCCTCGTGGACCGCACCGGC
>DASYBA010000377.1:0-4599 GCA_036501005.1 Candidatus Xenobia bacterium
ATACGCCCTTGGTCGGCGTATCGATGCGCCCCTGGCCGTCTCCTCCGCCACCCGTCCCCGTGGTCATCGCCACGCTGAAGAGGCTGCGCCAGGAGCACGGCATTCATCCCGTCATCTTCCCCTTCCAGCACAGCCAGGACCTCGAGCTCTCCCGATCGCTGGCCCAAGCCCTGGGGTCGCCCGTTTCCCTCCTCGAGGGCGTGTACGACACCCCCGACCTGCAGGGCCTGATCGGTCGCATGGACCTCGTCGTCGCCATGCGCCTGCACGCCCTCATCTTCGCCGCCACCCAGCACGTGCCCATGATCGGCCTGGCCTACGATCCGAAGGTGCGGCAGTTTCTCGAACTGGTGGGCTCGCCTTCTATCGAATTATCGGACGTCACCCCCCCGACCCTCGACCCCGTGGTCGACCGCCTGTGGGGCACCCGCCATGACGAGAAGCAGCGCCTGGCCAGCGTGCTGTCGCCCTTGCAGGAACGGGCCCTGGAGACCACCCGGCACGTGCGCCGCATGCTTTACCCCGATCGCCAGGGCCCGACGACGGCCACGCCGAATAGCTGAGATCGCACCAAAATCAGCTTTCCGGGCGATTTATGTCGACACCTCCATCGAGCTATGATGCAATGCGGGCCGGGACTGGCTGCGAGCGGCAAGAACCCCACGTCCCCGGCCGGAAAGGGTATTGAATGCGATTTCGTTCCTTCGCTTGCATGTGGCTAGTGCTCATCCTGCTGTGCGGGCTGCCCGCCGTCTCCCAGGCCGATGAGCCCGCCCATGAGGTGCTGGCGGCGGCGCCCGTCACCACCGCTGCGTCCAATGGCCTCTCGGCCATCCACAAGGTGCTGGGCCTGACCCGCACCCAGGCCTTGACGCCTGTATCGGATGAGACCCTCCTGGCCGGCGCCTTCAAGGGCATGACCGACCTCCTTATCGAACGCCAGCGGGACCCCCACCTCGCCATTGCCCCGGACAAAGGCATCACCGTCGCGCTCTTCGATCAGCGCTGGCAGGCTCTGGTGCACCAGAGCGGCGTCTCGGGCGCCGACCTCTCGGCCGCCGCCATCCGCGGCATGCTCGCCGTGCTCAAGGATCCCTACACGGTCTACATGGACGTCCGTGAATACCAGGGCCTCATGGAGCAGATCGACGGCTCCAACTTCGGCGGCTTAGGGCTCTATATCGAACAAGACGAGCGCCACAACCATGAGCTCACCGTGGTCGAGCCCATGGACGACTCTCCCGCAGCCGCGGCAGGCCTCAAGACCGGCGACGTCATCGTGAAGATCGACGGGGCCGTCACCGCCACCATGACCCTGGATGACGCCAGCAAGCTCCTCCGTGGGCCAGAGGGCAGCCCCATCACCCTGACCATCCTGCGGGCCGGCCAGTCCACTTTCGACGTGCCCATGAAGCGGGCCCACATCAACATGAAGACCGTCAGCCACAAGGTCATCGACGGCAAGATCGGCTACGTGCGGCTGCGGGTCTTCGGTGAAAACACCGGCCACGAGCTGGAAGAAGCCCTGCAAGACTTCGACAAGGCTCACGTACAGGCGTACATCCTCGACCTGCGCAACAACGGCGGCGGCTACATCAATACCGCCCTCGAAGTGTGCAGCAAGTTCCTCCCCACCGGGACCCGCGTCGTCTCCGTCGTCGAACGCGACGAGCCGGAAGCCGTCTACACCTCGCTGCCCAACATCCGCCCCCATCTTCCCCTCGAAGTGCTGGTCAACAAGTATAGCGCCAGCGCCTCGGAAATCACTGCGGGTTGCCTGCAGGACCTCAAGGCGGGCACCCTGCTCGGCAACAAGACGTTCGGCAAGGGCAGCGTCCAGAAGATCTTCCCCCTCAACGACGGCACCGCGGTCAAGATCACGACCGCCCACTACCACACCCCGTCGGGCAAGGACATCCACCATGTCGGCATCCAGCCGGACGTGGCGGCCGACATGGATCCGCACGACATGTCCACCGAGAAGGACACACAACTGACCAAGGCCGTGCAGGCCCTGGAGACCACCCTGGCCGGCGCCCCTCACCCGCAGCAGCAGACCAGCGCCTCGCCGGTTTCTGCCACGCCGGCGGGCGTGGTCGCCCTGGCCGACCCCACCCAGGAGTACGCCTGGCTGACCGGCCATCCTTGCGACAAGGGTGGCAGACCGTTTATCGTCGTCCATCAAAAGACCATCGAGCTGAACGGCAAGTGGATCGACCAGGTGACGGCTCGCTGCCCCTCTGACGGCCACGAGCAGAACTTCCTGTTCGACGTCAGCCAGGCTCTGGGTCACTAAGGAGCAAAGCCATCAGCCATCCGCTATCAGCCATCAGCCGTCGCGCAGCCAGGCTGTTGGCTGTTGGCTGTTCGCTGATGGCTCTTCTCGTTGGCTGCAGGCCGCAGGCCATGCCGGTCGGCTCCGGCCACGTCCTCCCCTCCGGTTCGGAGAGCACCGACACCCTCGAACGCATCAGCCCCGCCTACATTCGAGATGCAGTCGAACTGCTGCAAGATCAATATGTCGAAGAGGTGTCGGCCGAGGACCTCCTCCGCGGTGCCCAGACCGGTCTCCTCGCCTATCTACACGATCGGGGCGTACAGGACGCGGCGGCCGAAGCCTACGACGCCCACCAGCCGGACGGGGTGCAGAACTTCGTCTCCCTGCTGTCCGAGGTCTTCAACCGCCACGCCGATCGCCTGGAGGAGGACCACCTGGTCTACGGCGCCCTCCGCGGCCTGATGGGCGCGGTCAAGGATCCCTACTCGGTCGCCATGGACCCCAAGGAGTATAGCCAGCTCACCGAACAGATGAGCGGCGGCAACATCGGCGGCGTGGGCGTCTATATCGAACGCGACAAGCGCAACCACGACCAGTTGACCGTGGTAGAAGACGTCGAAGGATCACCCGCCGTTCAACAGGGCATCTTCCCGGGCGACCTCATTCTCAAGATCAACAACGTCCCCACCGACGGCATGGACCTGGACGTGGCGTCCGACAAGATCCGGGGCCCCGTCGGCACCTCACTGCACATGGAAGTCGCGCAACCCAAAGGGCCACCCCACGAGTATCGGCTGGTGCGCCAGCTCATCCACGTGCGCAGCGCGGTCTACCACGCCCTGCCCGATCACATGGGGTACATCAAGCTGCGCTTCTTCGGCCAGGAGACCGACGAGGAATTCGATCAGGCGCTGACGCAGGCCGAGCGGGAAGGCTGCCGCGGGCTCATCCTGGATCTGCGCAACAACGGCGGCGGCTATATCAAGGCCGCCATCGACGTGTGCTCCAAGTTTCTCAGCAAGGGCACGCTGGTGGTGTCGGTCGTGACCCGCAAGCAGAATACCGAACAGGACCGGGCCGTCGGGACCCACCACGTGCACGTCCCCCTCATCGTGTTGGTGAACGGCTACTCGGCCAGCGCCTCGGAGATCACGGCCGGCGCGCTGCAGGACACGGGCGTGGCGGTGCTGCTGGGCAGCAAGACGTTCGGCAAGGGCAGCGTCCAGACCATCCATGACCTGCCCGACGGTGGGGCACTGAAATTCACCATCGCGCATTATCTCACTCCGAAGGGGCGCAACATCAACAAGAAGGGCATTGAGCCCGACGTGTTGGTGCCCATGCCCGCCGATCGGGTCGGCATGGATGGCCAGGACACCCAGCTCGACGCCGCCACCGACCTCCTCCGCAAAAAACTGCACTGAACAAATGGCTCTGGAAGAGAAGCTGAAAACCGTGCCGGAGACGCCCGGCGTCTATCTCATGAAAGATGCGCACGAACGCGTCATCTACGTGGGCAAGTCGTCGTCCTTGCGCCACCGCGTGCGCAGCTACTTCCAGGGTCTCAAGGACTCGCCCCGCACCCAGTGGCTGGTGCGGCAGATCCACGACTTCGACGTCATTGCCACCGACTCGGAGTTGGAGGCGCTCATCCTCGAGGCCCACCTCATCAAGAAGCACCGGCCGTATTTCAACGTGCGGCTGCGCGACGACAAGCGGTACCCCCTCATCGAAATCACGGCCGGCGAGACCTGGCCTCGCATCAAGGTGGCCCGCCGCGCGACCAGCAAGAACAGCCGCTACTTCGGGCCCTACACGTCCAGCCAGGCCATGCGGGAGAGCATCAAGCTCATCCGCAAGGTGTTCAAACTGCGCACCTGCCAGCTTCCCATGGGCAAACTGCACGAGCGGCCTTGCCTGGACTACCACATCGCCCAGTGTAGCGCTCCGTGCACCCGCTTCGTATCGGAAGAGGAGTATCGCGACAACACTCGAGCCGCCTGTCGCTTTCTCGAAGGCCACGCCGCCGAAGTGGTGCGCAAGCTGCGCCGCCAGATGACGGCCGAGGCCGAGGTGCTCAACTTCGAGAAGGCCACCCGCCTGCGCAACATCATCCAGGCCCTGGAGCGAGTATTGGAGCGGCAGAAGGTGGTGACCGACAAGCGGGTCGACCACGATTTCCTGGCCATCGCCCAACAACAGCACTCGGCGTGCGTCCAGGTGTTGTTGATTCGGGAGGGCAAGCTGGCGGAGGAGCGCCACTTCCTGCTCGAGGTGCAGGGCCACGAGGCGCCGGCTGAGGTCCTGTCGGCCTTCGTCCA
>DASYBA010000378.1:0-1579 GCA_036501005.1 Candidatus Xenobia bacterium
GCCCTACGTCCTGGTGTATGACAACTCCGATCTGAGCTGCCCCCACCGCGAAATCGCCCGCTTCGAGGGCGGGCGCTGTGTCCATGCCGCCGGGGACCTGCCAGACTGGTTCCGGGAGCTGCATCTCTCAACAGGTTGACAAACGTACACTAAAAATGCCAACATGGGACCATGGTGCATCTCCATGTCCGGAGCTGGTTCTCGTTTCTGGCCGGCGGGTCGCCCCCCTCGGCGCTGGTCGCGGAAGCCGCCCGGCTGGAGCAACCCGCCCTGGCGCTCACCGACCTCCACGGCATCTACGGGGCCGTCCGTTTCGCCGACGCCTGCCGCCAGCAGGGGGTCCGTCCCATCTTTGGCGCCACCGTCTGCCTGCGCCGCCTGCCCCACGAAGCGCCCTTTCCCCTCGTCCTGCTGGCCCGCTCCCCCCGCGGCTTCCAGCGACTCAACGCCCTCCTGACCGGGGCCCACGGCGCCTCCTACCAGCACGACTACCTGCTGCACCTCGACGCCAGCCGCCCCGACAAGCTGCCATCGCCTCCCGACATCCCCCTCCTCTCCTGGAGCGCCCTGGAGGAAGGCACCGACGACCTCATCTGCCTCGCCGGGGGTCTGGAAGGCCGTCTCCTCTGGCTGCTGGAGAGCGGGCAGGGGGCGGAAGCCGAAGCCTGGGCCCGGGACCTCGCCCGGGTCTTCCCCGGCCGCTTCTATGTCGAGCTGACCCACTGGGAACGCCGGGGCGACGGCCTCCGCGTCGAGCGCCTCGCCCACCTGGCCGAAGCGCTGGACCTGCCGCTGGTGGCCACCAACGCCGTTCGCTACGCCCGCCCCGACGACTTTCCCCGCTACGACGCCCTCAACTGCGTGCGGTTGGGCATTACGGTGGAAGACCGCCACGTGGAACGGGCCCAGAACGATCGGGCGTGGCTCCTCTCCGATCGGGACCTGAAGCTGCGCATGCCGTACCCCCAAGCCTTTCGTTCGATAGACGAGATCGCCGAGCAGTGCCATGTAGCGCTCCTGGCCGACGAGGTGACGCCGCCCTCGGCCCGTCTGCCCCCCGGCCAGGATCCGCCCCGCTGGCTTCGCCATTTGTGCGACCAGGGCATGCAGTCACGCTATCCCGGCCAGAAACGAGCGGCGGCCGAGAGGCAACTCGAATACGAGCTCTCGGTGGTGAACGACCTGGATCTGGCAGAGTTCTTCCTGGTCGTGCACGAGGTGGTGGCCTACGCCCGCCGGCAGGGCATTCGCTGCGCCGGGCGGGGGTCGGCGGCCAACTCCATCCTGGCCTATCTCCTGGCCATCACCGAGGTCGACCCGATAGAGCACAAGCTGCTCTTCGAACGGTTTCTCCATCGGGGCCGCAAGGGCATGCCCGATATCGACGTCGACTTCGACTCGGAACGTCGCAACGAGGTCATCTTGTGGATGGAGCAGCGCTTCGGGAGCGAGCACGCCGCCATGACCGCCAACGTGAACACCTATCGGGTGCGGGGCGCGGTGCGGGAGATGATGAAGGTGCTGGGCTGGGATCTCGAGGTGGTGGGCAACCTGACCCGCTTCTTCACCCCCTGGGACG
>DASYBA010000379.1:0-4649 GCA_036501005.1 Candidatus Xenobia bacterium
GTGCGGATCGAAGGAGAACTCGAAACCGCCCAGGTCTCCACCTGTGCTGGCCCGCCAGTCGCTGAAGCCGGGGAAGTTGCTGGCTGACGGATTGGCGATGGTGGCCACCGCATAGTCGTTGCCAGATTCTTCGGCAAAGAAGACCAGGTGGGTGGTGGAATCAACCGATACTTCGCTGTAGGAGCCGTCCAGCAGGTCGAAGCTGGCGATGCCCTTCGTCGAAGCGGGGTCGAAGACATGGGTGGTGCTGTTGGTGGTGATGGTCGCCATGTTGACGTTGTAGCCGATGGTGGAGTGCTCCTGCACGGCGATGCCCACCTGGAATACGCTGTCCACGCAGCCTTGATCCAGCTCGTCGAACGTCTGGTTGGCCAGCAGGCCGCCCGTGTTGAACACTGCGGGATCGAGGACAAACGAGGTCTGGTTGTTGATGAAGCACACCTGGGTGGTGCTGGTCCCGCCGTTCTCATCCGGGCACCACAGATAGTTGTGCACGGAGTCGATCGCAAAGTTTTCGGCCAGTATGGTGGAGCCGTTCACGACGGCTGGGCCGAACGTGAACGTTGTGTTGTTGGCAGAGAAACTGTAAAGCTCGTAGCCGTCGCCAGTCGCCAGGTAGACCCCGCCGGGCACAGGTGCGCCACCAAAGATGGTGGCAGTTGCGCCGCTGAATGAACCGGAATTGACGATGTTCAGGGTCTGGCTCTGCAGCACGGTGCCCGTCACAGCGTCCACCAGGACGACCATGGAACTGTTGAAGCTATAGAGAAGCAGGTTGGCGTGGCCGTTGATGCCGACGGGAATACCGACGGCGCCATCCACCGAGGTGAAGATGGCCGGCGTGGTGACGAAGTCAGGGAAGTTCTGCTTGGTCAGGACCGGTTGGTTGTTGACGATCGTCGCCTGCAATTCGACCAGGCCGTGGGTGCCAGACGCCAGGAAGATCTCGTCGTTGCCGCCGATGATCAGGTTGGCCAGCGCACCGGACGTGTTGACGTTGAGACCAGAGCTGTGGCCGGTCAGCGAACTGGCGGTCACAGCGGTCTGGATCCCGGACTGCACGGCCAGTAGTTGACCCTGGGTGACTCCGCTCGGCAGAATGCCATTGTTGATGTAGTGGGTCAGGGCGTTGAGGAAGTCGGTGTCTCCGGCCGTCGACGCCAGCGTTCCGCCCCCGAGGGGAATCGAGTTGCCGCTGCCGTCGAGTCCATCGTAGACCCCGTTGAGGAGGTCGCTGGACAAGGCGTCAGTGAGGGCGACCCGGTCCGAATTGGACACCGTCGCAGCCTCCGTGTCGTAGCCAGCCAGGATGAGCCCGATGGTGAAGGCGTCGGTGCCGACTGCGCCCGACGTGAAGTTGGGCGGTGTCGTCTCTGGATTGCTGGTCAGCCCGTAGAAGCCCTCGACGAGGCCCAGGGCGGTGGCGTGTCCGGTCGACTCGCTCTCCTGGTTCGTAATGACTTCGAACTGGGTCAGTTCGGCGATGAAGTCCGTCAGTGCATTGATCGGCACGTCTGTGAGGCCGCTCGTCGACACACCGTCGATGAGGGTCATGAACGTGTCAGTGGACGTCAACGTAACGGTGCTGCCGTCAAACTCGCTGACGTACGACCCGCCGCTCGACTGGAGGACGAAGGGACCGCCATTCGAGTTGATGGTAATGCTGTAGTTACCACTGCTGTCGGTCGTCGCGGGAGTCTGGTCGATTTCCGTTCCTAGTGTCCCGTTGGTGAAGAGGAACGCCTTGATGGTCGCGCCAGAGAGCGCGTTGGCCGTCACGGTTCCCGTCAGGGTGGCGGGACCGGGCGTGGGCGTCGCCGTCGGTGTGGCCGTGGGCGTAGGGGTCGCGGTGGGCGTCGACGTTGGAGTGGCCGTCGGCGTAGCGGTTGGAGTGGGCGTCGGGCTGAACACCGGCGTCGGCGATGCAAAGAACCCGATGCCGTTGAGGGGGCCGAAGAGCACGGCCGGCCCCGGCGAAGTGGTGCCGCTACCGCCGCCGTTGCAACCGCTGAGCCATCCGGCAATCATGCAGATGGCGGCGATTTTCAAGAGGTTCAGGAGTGGGAGTCTACGGGACAAAAGAGACCTCCTTCTCGCGAGTAAAGATTCAGTAAATAATTGTGCTGGGTCGAGGAAAAAGAATTATACTCAATGACGTCTGGTACTGTCAATCGTGATACAAAGTATTAACAGGCCGCCGGAAGCTACCACTGCGCCAGTCTGTTAACAACACGCGTCTAGTTCGGGCTGTTGCGAGTCGCTACCATGATCTAAAAAGACGTGGGAGCGGAACATGAAAGCCTCAGATTGTCCGAACACCGATTACGCCCAGTTGGCCGCCCTCGGCCGGTACTACGACACGCACAAGGGCGAGACGGCCCGTCCCCTGACCCCCGCTGCCGTCCAGACCCCGCGTGATCCCGTCGACCACGTCGACGCCTCCGAATGTCCCAACTCCGACTACGCCCAGCTCAGAGACCTGGGCCGCGCCCTGGACGCGCAGCGGCAGTGGGCCATGCAACACGGCAAGGCCTAACGTCCTCTATAGCCCGGGAATTTTGTTCGTCTCCGTCGGAGTCGGCTGCACCATGTCCGGATTCTCGTGCACGACCACGCCACACGCCGCATGCGGTTGCTCCGGCGCGGGGGATTGTTCGCCGACCGGACGGCTCGGGGGCTGCGGATTGGCTGGCCACGTCGGCGGCGCCGGAGCGCTGTCGCCACCTCGATTCGCTCCGCACGGGGCCGGCATGACGACCACGGAGTTCGCCGCCGGCGCTGGAGCCGTCGCCGCGCTGGCGCTCGCGGACGGGTGGTGGAAGTGAGCCAAGGCCGGGGAGAACTTTAGCGTCTGCCCGCCCGCCAGCTTGATGGTGTGGGAATAGTCGACATAGCCCGCGGCCCGCACCACCAGTTCATGCCGCCCGGGTGGGACGTGCTGCGGGTTGACGCGGATGGACACGCCATCCAGGAAGACGTGAGCCCCGTTGGGCAGGTGTTGGAGCACCAGCGTGGCCGGGTGGAAGAGGCGGAACATCTCCGTGTGGCCCTGCCCGGTGTCTACGCCCACCTGCCGATGGAGGGTCTCAAAACCCACCTTGCGGATGTCGACGGCGTAGATGTTGGGGGGCAGGTCCTTGAGCTCAAGCGGCGTCTTGCCCTTGACCATGCCGTCCACCACGACCACCGCGCCGGCGGGCTGGCTCTGGATGGTCAAGGCGCCGTTGGCCAGGTCGGCCGGGGTCACGGCGGCTGTGGGCTGCTGGGTCTGCTTGACGAACCGGTTGAGCGCGACGATGCCGCCTCCCAGAGCCAGCACGATGACCAGACCCACGGCGACCACAGGCACTGAGGAGGGCGGTGCTGGCGGCAACATGCCCGATTTGGCGTAGGCCTCGTTGATGGCGTCTGCATCGACCCCCCGCGCCGGCTGAACGACATGCATGCGTCGGGTGGCCGGCACGGGAGGCGGTTCGGTCGGCAGATCAAGCGGCGGGGTGGGGACGCCCCGCCAAGACGCATCGGGCAGAGAGGGCAACACGGGAGGGCCGTCGGCGGGGGCTCCGATAGGCGGCAACGGCGGTGCCGGCGGGAGGGGCGCCATGCCCTCGGTGGTCTCCGGCCGGTGTCCTGGCATGTATGGCCGCATGGGCTGCGATTCTGGATCGTTATCCACGGTGCACCGTCCTCTATGGGGACGCCCCCCCTACGCGTGCAGATGCAGGTACAACTGTTCGGCGAGACGGCTGGACAGGCCTGGGGCCTGTGCCAACTCCTCCGGGCGGGCCTCCAGCAACTTGCCGAGCGACCCGAAATGGCGCAACAGCGCCTTCTTGCGGGCCGGGCCGATGCCGGGCGCCGAGTCCAAGGCGGAGGCCCGGATCTTCTTGCCCCGGAGCGAGCGGTGGAAGGTGATGGCAAAGCGGTGGCTCTCGTCTCGAATGCGGCGCAGCATCAGCAGGGCTGCCGAATCCATCGGCAGTCGAATGCCGTCCCTCCGGCCGGGGCGAAACACCAGCTCTTCTTCCTTGGCGAGGGACGCAATGGGCAGCTTGTCGGTCAACCCCATGGCAGCGACCACTTCCTGCGCCACGCCGAGCTGCCCCTTGCCGCCGTCGACCAACAAGAGGTCGGGCAGGCGGGGGAAGGTCTTGCGATCGTCGCGACCTGCCAGCCGACGGGTGAGCACCTCGCGCATCATGGCAAAGTCGTCCGGCGTGTCTTTCTCCCGTATCTTGAACTTCCGATAGTCGCTCTTGCGGGGCTGGCCACGTTCCAACACGACCATGCTCGCCACAGCTTGCTGGCCGGACGTGTTCGATATGTCGTAGCATTCGATACGCCAGGGCAGGGCGGGAAGGCTCAACGCCTGCTGCAGCACCTCGAGCGCTTCGTCGGTCTTCTCCAGCCCGACGACGTGGCGAGCGCCGCGGGTGATGGAGGTGGCCGCTGACAGGTGCATGTGGGCGTTCTTGCTCGCCAGACGGACGAGTTTCCGTTTCCCTCCCCGAAGCGGAACAGTGACCCGGACAGGTCGTCCCCGAAGACCCTCGAGCCACGACGCCACCACGGCTTCGTCGGGCAGGGCCAAGGCGGTAAAGACGCGAGATGGGACGAACTTGCCCGGCCCGTAGTACTGCTGGACGAAG
>DASYBA010000380.1:0-6223 GCA_036501005.1 Candidatus Xenobia bacterium
AAGGAGGGCGAGGGCAGCACGTTCCATTTCACCGGCACCTTTGGCGTACCGGACCACGAGCAACCTCGCACCGCTCGCAAGTCGGTCAAGCAGCTTACCGCCCTACCGGTGCTGGTGGTCGACGATAACGCGACCAACCTCCGTATTCTGGAACAGATGCTCCTGGCGTGGGACATGAAGCCGACGCTGGTCAGCTCCGGCACGGACGCTTTGAAGGCCCTGGAGCGCTATCACTACGAGCTGGTCATCACCGATCACAACATGCCGCAGATGGACGGCTTCACGCTCTCCAGCAAGATCAGCGAGAATGCGGCGCTGGGTCGGCCGGCCATCATCATGCTGACCTCGTCGCAACTCGCCGGCGACACGGAGAGATCGCGAGAAGCCGGGGTCTTTGCCTTCATGACGAAGCCGGTCAACCAGTCTGACTTGTTCAATTCGATACTGGCCAGCCTGGGGTTGAGCCCGGCCGGCCAGGCGGCCCAGGCGGCCTCGCCGACGTTCTACAGTCCCACCGACCGGCTGCGCAAGATGCAGGCCCGGGTGAGCCTGGACCGCATGAAGCAGCTCAAGATCCTGATGGCCGAAGACAACCCCATCAACCAGACGCTGGCCAGCACCATTCTGGAGGGTTGGAACCACGACCTCACCGTCGTGGACGACGGCCTGGCCGCGGTGGAAGCGGTGCGGGTGGAGCGATTCGACCTCATTCTCATGGACATGCAGATGCCCCGCATGGACGGGTTCGAGGCCACTGCCCAGATTCGCCAGGAAGAAAAGGAAAAAGACCGGCCGTACATTCCCATCATCGCCCTCACCGCGCACGCCCTCAAAGGCGACAAGGAGCGGTGCCTGGCGGGCGGCATGGATGGCTACGTCTCCAAGCCGCTGCAGGAGGAGGAGCTGTTCGACGAAATCGTGCGGTTGTCGCCCGATGTTTCGATATTGGAGCTTCGCAACGTCGAACAGGCCCAAAAAACGGAGCCCTCGGCGGCTTCGCCCCAGAGCTTTGCCCCTCCCACCATGGTCCTGCAGACTACGGCTGCGGCCGATCCCGTATTGGACATGGATACCCTGTACAGCCGCATCGGCAACAAGAAAGGGCTGCTCAAGAAAATATCGGCACAGTTTCTGGAGCTGTACCCCCAGCAGATGGCCGATATCGAAGCCGCAGTGCGGGGCTCCGACATGGACGGCCTGCACAAGGCCGCCCATAAGTTCAAAGGATCGTTAGGCAACTTTGCTGCTGAGGCTGCTGTCAAGGCGGCTTTCAACCTGGAGATGATAGGACGCGACCAACGGAGCGCCGAAGCCCAGACAGCCTATCGAGAACTAGTGGTTCAGATAGAGCGTCTCAAACCGGTCCTTGAAGGGTTTCAAAACGATGACTCCGTGCCCGCCAAGACGTAAGCAATGACAAACGACGAGGCGCAGGAGGAACGCGACCTCCTGGCCCACCAGCTCGAAAGCCGCTTCCGGGAACCCATGAACCGCATCCTGGGGCTGGCCGAGCAGCTCTGGGAGACCGATCTGACGGCCGTGCAGCGAGAAGATGTGGCCCTGCTGCGGCAACACGGTGGCGAGATGGTCTCGGTCATCAACGACTGTCTGGATTTTACCGGCCTGCACCACCTGGCGCTGGACCACATCCCCTTCAACCTGCGAGATACCCTGGCCAATACGCTCAATCAGGCCCGTATCGAGTGGCAGCTTGGAGAAGACAGCATGATCCTCCAGGCGCCCGACGATGTGCCCGACGAGGTCGTGGGAGATCCGGGACGCGTCCGCCAGGTGGTGCGGCATGCCTTGCACCTGGCCATGGCCCGTCGGCCCGTTCCATTGGTCTTGCGGGCCCGCAGCGAGGCTCACTCAGCGTCGGACGTCGAGGTCGAGGTCGAGGTCGAAGTCGAGCCCCAGCCCGATGCGGAGGAACGGCGGCCCGGCATGGTTTCGCTCCCGCAGTCACCCCTCACTCGTCGAGTCAATGACCAGCTCATCGCGCTCATGGGGGGAAAGACCGTGGAGGCTGACGGCGTCTCGGTCCGATTTCGTCTGCGATTCCAGTTGCCGAACACGCGGGTCAAGGTCAACCCATCTGGCGACCTGGCCCATCTGCACGGCATGTCCATCCTGGTGGTCGGCGAAGACGACGTGCCCCGCCGCCAGTTGGAGCGCATCCTCCGGTCGTGGCATATGTACCCGGTCTCGGTGCCGACGCTGGCGGCCGCCCAGGAGGCGCTGCGGCGGGAGAACGCGGAACCGTTCAAGGCCGTCCTGGTGGATGCCAGCATACCCGCTGCGGAGGCCCTGCTGGCGCCCCACCAGCTCAACTCGTCGACGCCCAGGCCGCGGTTCATCCGCTTGACCTGGGTGGGCTGGCGGGGCGAGGCGGCGGGCTGCCGGGCAGCGGGTTACCACGGTTATCTCACCCGTCCCATCACCCAGTCGGACCTGTTCGACGCCTTGGTGACCGCCATGGCACACGGCGACGCCGAAGTGGCCGCCCCACCCCTCGTGACGCGCCACCTATTGCGGGAGACCCGCCGGCCGTTGGACGTTCTGGTGGCTGAAGACAACCGCATGTTCCAATCCGTCATTCGCTTCCTGCTGGAGGATAGGGGCTACCGCGTCCACACCACCTGCGATGGCGCCGAGGCCGTGGACTGGTATCGAGACCATCACGTCGACCTGATGCTGATGGACATCCAGATGCCGCACATGAACGGCCTGGAGGCGACGGAGGAGATTCGCAAGCTGGAGCACGCCGGCGGCGGCCGACACGTGCCCATCGTAGCCGTCACGGCCAACACGACGGCGGCTGACCGGGAGCGGTGCATCCAGGCCGGCATGGATGGCTACGTCTCCAAGCCGATATATCCTCAGCAACTGCTCACCGCCATCGACGAAGCGCTGGGGGTGGGGGTCGGACTGACGGCCTACAAGAAAAGCGGCGAGAGCGACATTCGCCTGCGGGACGATATCGAACAGTTCTTCACCGCCGTCAGCGGGTTGTCGGAAGACATCAAGACGGCTCTGCGCTTGCGCGATAGTGTCAAGGTCTTTACCGCCACCTGCCGCATCCAGGAATTGCTGGAGTCTCTGCCGGCGCCTTCGGCCTCACAGACCGCCACCCAGTTGGCCCTGCTGAGCCAGGACGGGCGATGGGGCGAGGCCTCCGACGTGTTTCGCCACCTGCTGACCGAGGTGGAAGGGTTGAGGCCCAACCTGTCCCGTCTGGCCCGCGAGGAGCGGGTGCGCATCCTGCTGGCGGAAGACGACGAGATCAGCCGCATGATCCTGGAAGACATGCTGCTCAGTTGGGGCTATGAGGTCATCGCCGTGGAGGATGGCACGCAAGCCTTGGACGTGCTGAATCAGGAGGATCCCCCGCGGCTGGCCGTGCTGGACTGGATGATGCCGGGCATGGATGGGCTGCAGGTTTGTCGTGAGGTGCGCAGCCGCCGGCAAGAACCGTACATCTACCTGCTCCTCCTGACGGCCCGCTTTGAGAAGGAAGACATCGTCGAGGGCCTGGACGCGGGCGCTGACGACTACCTGGTCAAGCCCGTCGACGGCCACGAGTTCAAGGTGCGCCTGCGGGCCGGACGGCGGGTACTGGATCTGCAAGAGGAGCTCATCTCGGCCCGAGAGGTGCTGCGGCTGCAGGCCACCCGCGATCCTTTGACCGGTCTTCTCAACCGGGGCGCGATTCTCGATCTCATGACCGCCGAGCTGTCGCGGCAGCGCCGCCAGCGCCTGCCTCTGAGCGTTCTCATGCTGGACATCGATCACTTCAAGGTCGTCAACGACACGCACGGCCACCAGGCGGGCGATGCGGTGCTGCGGGAGACCGCCCGGCGCATGCGCAGCACCATCCGGCCGTACGACGGCATCGGGCGCTATGGGGGCGAGGAGTTCATCGTCGTGCTGCCGGGCGCCGATACGGCCGGGGTCGAGAAGATCGCGGCACGGGTTCGTCGCCGGCTGGACGAAGAACCGATGCTGGCGGGCGACAAGACCCTGCACGTGACGGCCAGCTTTGGCATCGCGAACTCGTTGGAGATGTCCGAGCCCGACGTGGCCTCGCTCATCCGGGCGGCCGACATGGCGCTCTACCGAGCCAAGCACAACGGGCGCAATCGGGTCGAAACGGCTATCGCCAGCGACTACGCCGCGCCCACAGAGGTCACACCGGCCTGAAGTTAACAAGTCTGGACTTGTGTTAACTTTGCCCGGTTGCTAGACTGGGGGCATGCAAATAAGGGAGTCGCGCGTCAAGAGGGTTCACCATACCCCTTCCTATACCCCTCCGGCAACGCCGGGCGACCGAGTCTCGTGGACGTTGCAAGAGGTGCCCATCGCTCCCGGCCTGCCCTATCGGGTGCAGAGCCACAAGAGCGGCGCGATTGAATACCAGGGATCGGGAGAAACCGATCTCCATCGACTGTTGAAAGAGAGCGGCGTCCGCATTTTCACCATTCGACATGGCGAGACCGAAGCCAACGCCGCGGCTCCCCTGTACAACTCGCTCCTGGCCGGACAGGTGGAGACCCCGCTGACGGCCACCGGCGAGGCGGAGGCCCGACAGGCGGCAGCCCAGCTCTATGACGACTTGGGGGGCGATAAATGGCTGGCGTCGGCAGACGTATCGAAATTACCCGTCATCTACGCCGGGCCACTGTCACGGGCCCAGAAAACCGCCCAGGCGACCGTCGACTACCTGACCGCCCAGGTCGACAGGCTGAACCAAGCCGGGCGCATCGGGGACGCCCAGGCAGACGAGATGAACAAGGCGCTCGCCATTCGCACCGACCCTCGGTTGACGGAGATCAGCTTCGGCGCTTACGAGATGCATCACGGCCTGGACCTGGCCGCACATCACCCGGAATTCGCCGTCGACTACGTGGCGCACACCGGCAAGGGGATCGATTTCCTACACCGCTTTCCGAAGGGCGAAGCCCGCATGGACGTCATGGCCCGGGTGGACGGCTTCCTGCGCGACGTGGCACAACGAGACAAGGGTCGCACCGTGCTGCTGTTCAGCCACAACGAAACCATCGACTGCGCGCAGGCGATGATGCAATCCGGTGCGGGCACGCTGCGAGCCCACCTGACGGCCAACGCCAGTCCTGAGTTGCTGGTCGGGTAACGCCGCCCCTCCATCGAGACGGTCGGGCCGGCTCAGGACGCTGGCGTCCAGGCGTGCAGCAACCCGGGGGAGCTTTTAGTCGACGACGGGTCGGGCATGGGTTTAGACACCGAGACGCGACCGAGAACCCGGTGCCGCTTGATCCGGTTGAGCACCCGCACGACCAGATCCTCGGACCGCATAGGCTTGGTGGCATAGTCGTCAGCCCCGGCTTCGTACACCGCGTTGACCAGCCCGCGGTCGGTCGCCGCGGTGAGGATGAGAATGGGCAGCAAGCGCCACCGGGGGTCGCCCCGCACCATACGACACAGATCGAGACCGGTGGCGCCCGGCATCTCGAAGTCCAGGATGAGGAAGTCGGGCTGCACCTCCTCCAGGCTCTTCCAGAACTGCGTGGGCTCGCTGACGCCGTAGAACTCCAGCTCGTTGACCACGAAGACCGCCTCCATGGCCGCCAGCGCGATGTCGTCGTCATCCACGGCCATCACTCGGGCCGTGGGCAGTTGTTGCAGGCCGAGGACCTCCTCGATGTTCTGCAAAATCTCGGCGGGGGAGAACGGGAGATGAAAGAAGAGCTTGCAGCCCAGGCGTGTAGCCAGCAGGCGAGACTGCCCCAACTCCGGGGCGGCTACCACGAAGAACGGGATGTCGTTGGACCGACAGCGGGCGGCGAGTGCGGTGACCTCATTCCAGGCGATGCTCATGGTGAGAAACAGCACGATGCCCTGGGGGCGCCGCACGGTCAGAAGCTCGGCCGCTTCTTTGGGAGAGTTGGTGACCAGGGTCAGACGCGCGACGGCATCGGCGGCTTGTTCCAGATCGGCGCGCTCCTTGCGAGGACCGACCAACATGAGGGCGGGCGTCTCGGCGATCTGGACCGGGGCCGGGGCCTCTTCAACCGGACTTTCCTGGGCTTGCTGTGGCTGCGAGCTGCTGGTGGCGACCGGAACCTCCAGCGGGCCGAGTGAGGGCAGTGCGGCCAGCATGGCCGCGCATTCGGCCATGTTCGCCGGTCGCTCCGCCGGCGCCAGCTTCATCATGTACTGGATAAGGTTTCTGAAACCCACGCTGAGG
>DASYBA010000381.1:0-15330 GCA_036501005.1 Candidatus Xenobia bacterium
GTCCCGGAAGTGCTCTAAAAGGTGGCCCGCCGCCTCCTCCCACTGCTTCTTGCGCAACGCCGGACCCAGGGGCACCAGGCAAAGGTCGTCCTCTCGCAGCAAGCCGAAGAACTCGGCGTCGCTCAGTGTCACACCCTCCGGGTCGCGCTCTCGCTTTCGATACAGTTCATCGAGTCGAGGCGCCCTCTGTTTGAACACGGCGGTGGCTCCTTTGGTGGACGGAAGTTTGAGCCTTGTTCAAATTCTGGGTGTGAGAGACAACCCTCCTCGGCTAGCGATAGAAATCCAGAATGACTTCTACCGTCCGATGCACCTGGGCGTCGGTCAGCTCCGGGAACATCGGCAAGGAGATGACCTCCTGCTGCGCCTTCTCGGCCACCGGCAGGTCACCCTCGCGATACCCCAGGAACTTCAATGCATCTTGCAGGTGAAGGCTCAATGGATAGTACACCATGCAGCCGACGGCGTGCGCCTTCAGATGCTCTACCAGCGCGTCTCGCCTCGGCGCCCGCACCGTGTACAGGTGATGCACGTGCTCGTAGTCGGGGTGTGGCGCCGGCGTCACCACCAGCGACCCCTCCAGCAGCTTCCGATACAGTGCTGCGATCGCCCGGCGGCGGGCGTTCCACGCATTCAGATGGCGCAGCTTGACCCGCAACACCGCGGCTTGCAGGCTGTCCAGCCGGCTGTTGGTGCCGATGGAGTGGTACATATACTTCTGGCCCGGCAACTGCCCATGATTGGCGATCTGTCGAATACGGGCTTCCAGCGCCGCATCCTGGGTGGTCACCATGCCCCCGTCGCCCATGCCGCCCAGGTTCTTGGTGGGATAGAAAGAGAAACACCCAGCGTCGCCCAGGCCCCCCGCCGCCTTGCCCTTGAACCGCGCCCCGGCCGCCTGCGCGGCGTCTTCAATGACCTTGAGCCCGCGCGTGCGAGCGATCTCCATGATCGCATCCATGTTGGCCGGCAGCCCGAAGATGTGCACGGGAAGGATGGCCTTGGTCTTGGCCGTGATGGCAGCTTCAATCCGGTTCGGATCGAGGTTGAACGTATCGGCCTCGATATCGACGAAGACCGGGCGAGCCCCGAGGTGGGCAATGGCTTCAGCCGTGGCAAAGAAGGTCCAGGGGGTGGTGATGACCTCGTCTTGCCGGCCCACGCCCATGGCCATGAGCGCCAGGACCAGGGCATCGGTGCCCGTGCCCACACCAATGGCGGCGGAAGTCTGGCAAAGACGGGCCATCTCGACTTCGAACGCCTTGACCTCGGGCCCGTGGATGAACTGGGTGCTGTCGACCACCGACTCGAGGGCCCGCATGATGTCGTGCTTGAGTTGCGCCCCCTGCTGCTTGAGATCGAGCACCGGGACTGGAGCCGGTTCGCTCGTTGGCTTGGGCGTGGACGCCGCCTCGGGGGGGGTTGCTGCTTGCTTGGGTGTCACGCCTGATGTACCTCGCTTCTTGTCTACAGTTCCTCGACGACCATCAAATCCTGCCCGGACTCGACCACGGCCGCGTTGGCGACCAGAATTTGTCGGATGCGACACGGAACCTCGGCGCCGATCTCGTTCATGAGCTTCATGGCTTCGATGATGCACACCGTCTGCCCGGCGGCGACCACCTCGCCCTCGTGGGCGAAGGGGGGGGCTCCCGGGCTGGGAGCTCGATAGAAGATGCCGGCCAGCGGAGACTTGATGGTCGTTCCCCGGCTCGATACCGCCCCCGGTGCGGGGGCCGGAAGCTGCGGGGGAGGCCCTTCCACCGAAGCAGAGGGCACCACCACCACGGCCTCCCCCCGACGCAGGCGGAGATGGAACTCGGCATAGTTGACGTCCAGCTCGACCAGGTCATGGTGGGCCATGAGCAAAGACAGCTCCCGAACAGTTTCGGGCAGCGGGACCGTCTCGTCAGGGGCCGAAGCCGGCAGTCTGCTAGGTTCCATCCTTCCAATCTGGGAGCGGGTTTGAGCGATTTTTTCGCCGAAGCCGGACTGCCTGTTCCACGGTCGATGGGGGTTTCCTGTCGGGCAGGAAGCACGTCCGCGGCCCCCAACCAGCGCCTCATGAGCACCCTTCTCGCTGCCGTCTGTCAGCTCCCATCCCTCTTGACCGCGACCGATGCCGCGTGGTCCGATCTCGTCGCCCGCGTCGAACGAGTGCGTCCCGACCTGCTGGTGCTCAACGAGATGCCGTGGGGGCCCTGGCTGGCAGCCACCTTGCCGGTCGACGACGAGGCCTTTGATGCCGCCTGCGCGCTCAGCGAGACCGCCATCGGAAGCCTCCCGGCCTCCATCGTGCTCGGTTCGAGGCCAGCCCGCCGCGACGGGCACCGCGTCAACGAGGCCTTTATCTGGAACCGCGGCTACCGGGCCGTGCACACCAAGCAGTATTTTCCAGAGGAGCCCGGCTTCCACGAGGCGAGCTGGTTTGAGCGCGGCTCAGCCGGCTACCAGGCTCACGAGGTCGAGGGCCTGCGGGTGGGGTTTCTCCTCTGCACCGAAGTCATGTTCAACGAGAAGGCGCGCCACCTCGGTCGAGCGGGGGTCCAGATCCTGGCCGTGCCGAGAGGGACAGAGGCTGGCACGATCTGGCGGTGGCAGGTCGCCATGCAGATGGCGGCGATCGCTTCCGGCGCCTGGGTGCTGTCGTCGAACCGCTGCGACCCGCCCTTCGGAGGAGCCGGGTTTATCGTGTCACCCAGCGGTCGGGTGCTGGCGGAGACCTCTCCGGAGGTGCCCCTCCAGGTCATGGCCATCGACCCCAAAGAAGCCGACCGCCAGCAGAAGAATTACCCCTGCTACGTGCCGGGTTAGAGGCCCGTAGCGGGGCAGCCGGCCGGGGAGACCCCGGCCGGGGCCGTCGCTACAATCGGCCGGTGAGCATGAGAATGACCAGAACGAGTAACACGAGGCCCAGGCCGCCGCTGGGACCGTAGCCCCAGCCCGAACTGTATCCCCAGGTGGGGAGGGCCCCCAGGACCGCCAGAACGACAATGACCAGAAGTAGAGTGCCCACAATAATGTCCAATCCTTTTCAAAGGGTACGGGCATCGTGTGACGCCCTCATCAGAGAATACCCGTGTGCGGTTTTCCGGCAAACACTCCCGACCATGTCCGTCGGCGCTGCAGAGCAGGGGGAGAGGCCCGGAGTGTGAAAGAGTAGCCGATTGTGCGGAGGTCTAGGCTAGTGGGTCAGCGGCGACAGACGAGCGAGGTGGATTGACATTCCTACGCTCGAACCAGGGACGGTTCTCCAGAAGCGTTACGCCATCCGAGAAGTGATCGGGCGGGGCGGCATGGGCATCGTCTACCTAGCCGAACAAACCGTCTTTGCGGGTCGCAAGCTGGCCGTCAAGCAGATGGATCGGCTGGCCGATCCGGACGAGGCCCGGCGCTACGCCGAGCAGTTTCTCCGCGAGGCGCAACTGCTGGGCTCCCTGACCCACCCGAACCTGGTCGAGGTCAAGGACTATTTCGAAGAAGACGAGACCCTCTACCTCGTCATGGAGTTCGTCGAAGGCCAGAGCCTGGAGAGCATGATGCGCCACCGGGGAGAACCCTTCCCCGTCGACCTCGTCGTGCAGTGGATGCGGGAGGTCCTGGCCGTTCTCCACTACCTCCACACCCACGACCCGGCCATCGTGTTTCAGGATTTGAAGCCCAGCAACCTGATGCTGGAGACCGGCGGCCGCATCCGCCTGATCGACTTTGGCATCGCCCGCACCATGGACCCCAGCACCCGCACCATCACGCTGACTCGAGGGGCAGGAACGCCCGGCTATGCTGCGCCGGAACAGCACGGCGGCATGGCTAGCACCGTGGCCGACATCTACTCGGCCGGAGCCACCATGTATGCCCTTCTGTCGGCCCGCGTGCCGCCGCCCTCGCTGCACCTCCTGCTCGGATCGGCCGAGCTCTCCCCGCTGTCCGCGCTCAACCCCCAGGTCATGCCCATGTTGGAGGAGGTCATCCACCACATGATGGCGCTCCTGGCCGCCAACCGCTTCCAGTCGGTGGCCGAGGTCATGGCGGCCCTGGAGGCGGCGCTGACGGGCCCGCCCACCCGCAAGCCGGCCCTCGCCGGCTCAAGCACGGGCAAGATGGAGAAGGAGTCCAAGGACAAGGCGAATTCTCCGCTCCTGCGCCGGCCCAGCGATGGCCTGTGGATCAAGACGGACTCGGAGAAGGGGGCGATACCCGCCGCCAGCAGCGGGCCGGAGCTGCAGGTGAAGCGGCCTCCGTCTCGCAAGGTCACCCCATCTCCGCAGACGACCCCAGCGCCGCACGGCGGCCGCAGTCGAACGTGTCCGGGCTGTGGCAGCCAGTTGGAGCCCGGGCAGATCTGCCCCCGCTGCATGCCGCAGTCGCAGCCCCAGCCGGTGGTGCCGCCGAGACCGCCCAAAATTCACGATCCCCTGTCCGAGCGCCCGAAGCAGGAGGAGCGCCGGCCCATGCTGGCCGGGCTGTTTCGCCGGGAAGCCACCAACAAGCTGAACTCCGTGCCGAGACCCGTCATCCTCCCGGACGATGGCGAGGAGTCGGTCATCCGGGTGGTGTCGTATCAGAACTCGTCGGTGTCCTTCGAATCCAGCGAGTGGCTCGAGCTGGGCACGCCTTTGACGCTGGGGCTGGGACTGGTGAAAGACGGCAACCTGATCAGCCACTGCAGTGTGCCCGTCGTCCCGCAGTCGGTGGTCGCCAGCGAGAAAGCGCTGTTTTACGTGGTCGACATCCTCAAGGAATTGCCCCAGGACATGGGCCGCTTTCTCAACATGTTCCAGGGCGTCTTGCCGACCGAGCAACGGCGGGAGCCCCGCTATCCTTGCCGTTTCAAGGTGACCTCACCGGACCTTCCCACCTACCAGGCCATCTCGGCCAACGTATCCAGCCACGGCCTCGCGCTCCTCACCGCGGGGCCCGTGACGGTGGGCCGCAAGGTCACCTTGCGGCTGGACTTCGACGACGATCGGTTCACTTTTGTCATCTGCCGCAACATCGTGCGCTGGTGCCTGTACCCGTCCGAGGGCAGCCACCAGATTGGCACGGAGCTGTCCGAAATCAATCCCGAGCACGCCGCGACCCTGCAGGGGTACGTCGATTTCATCGGCGGCACCAAGGAACGCTGGCGGCCTTGAACTATAGAGGTTGACCCTAATGGAAAAAAACGGAAACGTCATGCTGAAATCTTGCCGCGGTCTGGATGACCTGCTGCCAAACGAGACCGCCACCTGGCAACAGGTGGAGAGTGCCGCTCGCGAGACGGCCCAGGCCCTCGGCTATCGAGAAATTCGAACGCCCCTCCTGGAACCGACAGAGCTATTCAACACCTGGCGCAGCCCCGAGCGCGAACTGTTCAAGCGGGAGCCTGTCCATGTCAAGGATCGGGCCAACAAACCCGTCTCGTTGCGCCCCGAGGTCACCACGGGCGTGCTGCGGGCCTATGTCGAACATCGGGTCTACCAGTCGCCGCCTCATTTCCACAAGTGCAGCTACCTGGGCCCGGTGGCATGGTTCGAACGACGGCCGCACGCGCGCTACGTGCAGGACGTGCTGTTCGGCATCGAGGTGCTGGGCAGCCCCAGCCCGGCCGTCGACGCCGACGTCATCGCCACGGCCGTGGCCTTCCTCAAAACTATCGGATTCAAGAAATATCGGTTGCAGATCAGCTTTCGTGGCTGTGCCTTGTGTACGCCGGGCTATCACGAGATGTTGCGGGAGTTCCTGGCTGACACGATGGACAAACTGTGTGTCGAATGCCAGGCGCACCAAAGCAGCGACCCTGTCTACCTCTTGTCGTGCCCGGAGCGGACCTGTCACGAGATCAGCCGCGTCATGCCCACACCGTACGTGGCGCTGTGCCCAGACTGCCGCCGTCACTTCCAGTCGGTGCAGGATGATCTCGATACGCAAGGTATCGACTTTGCCGTCAATCCCCTGCTGGCCTGCGACCCCGGCTATTATACCCGCACCATCTTCAGCCTGTGGGGTCCGGAGGAAGGCGCGCCGCTCCTCGCCAGCGGGGGGCGATATGACAGCCTGCTGGAGTTGCTGGGGGGGCCGGCGACCCCGGCCGCCGGTTTCTCGGCCCGGCTGAGTGCCTGCGTGCAGAGCGCGGAAGCCAACAACCTGGCCGTGGAGGAGTCGACGGTGCCCGACCTGGTCATGGCGTCGGCCGGGGAGGAGAGCGATCGGGCCGTGCTCAAAACCATCAACTACCTGCGCCAGCGCAACGTGCGCGTCGAGCGCGACTACGACAACCGCACCCTCAAGGCACAGATCCGATACGCCAGCCGCCTGGGGGCTCGCTACCTGGTGGTGTTCGGTGACGACGAGACTCGCCACAACGCCATCCCGGTACGAGACCTGACGCGCAACACGCAGGAGTTCCTGCCCACCTCACGGCTGGGCGAGGCCCTCTATCAGTACCTGCGCACCAAGCCCCGCACTAGGGCGTCAGCGACAGCGTAACCAGGGCGGTGTCGCCCTGCCAGAGGATCTCGTTGCCCATGCTGGTCATCCGATATCGATACGCCAGCGGCGTTTCGCCCAGGTAGCCGCGCGCCTCGAGCACGCCGACCAGGTACTCTCCCTGCTTCTGCAGGCCCGTCAAACGCACGTCCAGGGTGTAGGGTTCGCTATCGATCTGCCCCTCGCACGTCATGCCCGTGCAGCGCTCGTCGCCGTAGACCGGTTGGATGTGCAGCGAAAGGGAACGACCGGCCAGCAGGCCCGAGACCTCCACGATCGCGTTCAGGCGGACCTGGATGCGAGTCCGGCCTTCGTCCAGGACGCCCTCGCGGGTGCCCCGGGCCTCCCACGGCCGGCCTCGCAGCGTGCCACGCCCCGTGAAGGGCAGCCGCCGGCCCACGTCCAGGTGGTAGGAAGCGGTCGCCTCATGTCCCCGTACCAGGTCGATGGTCGCCACCGGCGGGGTCGGCGACTCTCGCAAAACGTGCCACGCCGTGACAAAACTGAACTGCACTGCAGGGTCCATGAGAGGGTGCTGGCATACCTGCAAGGGCAGCGCGGAGACTCGCATCTGAGAGGATCGTACGGTTCCCTACCGGCCCCTCCTGCCCGCATTTCCGGCGAACCGTTAACAAAACTGGATGGATTGGCAACGTACTGGCAACTATGATGCGACAGTAAAAAACCACATCGGAGTGACCCGAAGATGACGCTCTCGACACAGGCAGCCCGGCACACCAGCCGCCCCACCCCGTCCCATAAGCCGCCACAAAGGATGGCCGCGGCGCCCCCGCCGCCACCCTACGAGCCCACCGACTCGATCAAGATTGCCACGCCGGCCCAAGCCGCCCAGGCCGTCCAAACCCCCGCCCTCAACCCCGCCATCCAGTGTGCCCTGCTCACGGGTCTCCTGCAAGCGGCCGGAGGCGTCGAGGGGTCTGCCATTCCCCTCGTCATGGTCGACGCCGCCATGAAGGGCATGGCCCCGATGACCTACACCCTCGACCTGAAGAACGACCAAGAGCCTCTCACCTCGACGGGTGCCGAGAAGATCGCCGGAGCGTCCTTCACCAATGGGCCCGGCACCGACCTGCGCCTGTCTCTCGATGCCAAGGCACAGACCCTCCACCTGGATGGCAAGCTGGGCGGCTACGCCACCCATCTCGAGACGACCATGAATGCGCCCGCCGACAAAGCGGACGACGTGCAAGGGTTCCACACCGAAGGGAGCGTGGGGGGCCAGGCCTACCAGATGGATACGAACTTCCATATCGATCCCAACACCCGGCCGCCCGCACCCCCCCCGACCAAGAAGATGAACGGGCAACCCCAGCCGCAGGCAGAGGAGGCGCCGGGACCGATCAAGCTGCCGCCGCCTGAGAAGGGCACGCTGGAAGCGACGGGCCACGTCGGCCAGAGCAAAATCGGCGGCCACTATGCGTTCTCCGAGCAGGCACAGACGTTCGGGGCCACCATGGATTTCAAGGACCAGGATAGTAATGTCCGACTGACGCTCATCGCTTAAAAGGGTCTGACCCATTGGCGGGCAGCCGCCCGGAATGGTATATTGCGGAGTATGCGCTCCCGGCACGAGACTCGCGGCGTGACCCTGGGGGTGGCCATCATGGTCATCTTCATCGCCATGACGTTCGCCTTCAGCCTGGCCGGCATGTCCACGCTGCACATCAACATGGTGGTGCGAGTCGTGTCGCAGGTGCGGGCCCGCAATCTGGCCGAGTCGGCCATGGCCATCGCGGTGGCCCAGGTCATGGACAACCCCAAGTTCGGCACTGATCCCACCGACCCGGCCCAGACAGTGGCCGTCCTGGACAACGGCTCGTCGTGGAACGTCGGCAACTCGCCGGGCCTGCAGTTGCCGCAGCCCCCCTACGCGGGCGAGGGGTTGCTGACCTTCGATACCGCCGCAGCCACGACGCTTTTCATGCCGTGGTCGATGAACAATCTGGCGGGCAAGGCCAGTACCGTCGGGTGGGATGCCCGTACCATCCCAGGCCAGACCCTGCACGTCGCCGCCATGGGGGTCTCGGGCACGGAACGGGTGGCCTACGAAGCCCTCATCGTGCTGCCTCCGTTTCCCTTCGCACTGGCTGCCAGCGGCCACATCGTCTCGACGGGCAACCTGCTGGCGGCCAGTATCCCGTGCCCCTGCTCGACGAGCGTGATCCCCTACCGGCTCTGCAAGTCGGGGCTCGGCCCGGCCAACATCGGCGCCAACGGTTCGGCCGGCAACGACGTCACGCTGGGGCCCAGCCAGGTCAACGGAGACGTGGATGCGGTGGCGTGCGTTTCCCTGGGAGCCTGCGCGGTCATCAACGGGGCCGTGCAGGCCCACCACGCCCCCATCGACCTGCCCCTCATCTGCGTGCCGTCCCAGTTCCTGGCGCTCTCCGAGTATCCCAACCTGCAAAACCTGCCGGCCATCACCGGCCCGCTGAACGGCCTGTGTCAGTACAAGGGCAACCTGACTGTGACGGGAGACCTTGTCCTCAACAGTGCAGTCCTCTTCATCCGAGGCAACCTGGTCGTCACAGGGGGCATCCACGGGGTCGGGGCAGTCTTCGTGCAGGGCACGGCCGACATCCAGGGGTGCAGCAGCTTGACCGCCAGCGACGTCTGCGCCCTGGTGGCCGAGGGGGCCGTCTCATTGGAGGGGAAGGGGCAGGGCGCTTCCTACTTCCAGGGCATGGTGTATTCCAGCACCAGCATCGCGGCCTCGAATGTGACCGTGATGGGCAACATGGTCGCCAATGCGGCAGCGCTGCCCAACCCCTGTACCCCCACCTGTCCGATCCCGGCCTGCGCCCCACCCAACGGGTCGGGCAACGTCTGTTTGACCAACGTGAGCGTGATCTCCGCCCTGAACAACCTGCGAAAGGCCTCCTGCATCAAGAGCTACATGCCTCCGACCCGAGTGACCTTCGGCTGCCAGTGTGGCACCGGCAACCAGACCTGGCAGATTGGTTTCAAGCCGCCCAAGCTCGGGACGTTCCTGGGGGGGTTCGGATCGGCTGGACTGGGCACGTTCTACCGCGGCTGCCTCAACATGCTGGGCAAGCCGTGCTGTACGCGGTGTACCCCCTGCGCCTGCACCTGCCGGTGCAGTTGCTGGTTGTTCCAGACCGGCTGGCAGTGCACGTGCCCGATCGTCTTCTGCGTTCGAATCGTGCCGTGCCCCCCTTGCGGGCCGATCAAGCACATCTGCATCAGCCGGCAGGGCAAGACCCGCCAGTTCTGTTTCCCCCTGCCCCCCTGCCAGGCCAGAAGCTTCCTCAAAAATTGCGTGGCGCCCATCATCGTCTGCCAGCAGATTGGCATGTGCTGGTTCGGCTGGGCCAGTGGCGGCGTTAATCAGTGCACGATCATCTGCCGCGAGATCAAGCAGCTTCCCAAGATGCAGGTGCAGGTCAAGCAGATTGTCTGCTATCACTATGCTTGCACCTACACCACGCAGGACGTGGTCAATCGGTGTGGTTACCTGTTCGACATGAGCTGGAACCAGTTCCTCGGCCTGTACAGCCAGATGCGAGTGGAATACTGGGCGGGCGTCGATGCGAGCAAGCTGGGAGGCCCCAAGAGCGGCGCCTGGTAGGCAGGGTCTCGATTCTCCGCACCCGAAGAGCGCCCCGCATGACTCGGACCATCTTCCTGTCGGTGGTAGCTGGCGTGGCGCTGGGCGTGCTGCTGAACGCCGTCCTGACGGCCGACCAGGCGGCGGCGCTGATGCCGTATCTGCATCTGGTGCCACTCCTCTTCCTCCGCCTCATCAAGTGCATCGTGGCGCCGCTGGTCCTGACCATGCTGACCGTCGGCATCGCCGATCACGGCGACTCCAAGGCAGTCGGACGCATGGGTGCCAAGGCCATGATCCTCTTTGTCCTCTGGTCGCTGACCGCCCTGACCATCGGCCTGACCTGTGCCGACGTCATGCAGCCCGGCGTCAACTCCCACCTGGTGGCGCCCACCTCGGCGTCGACCATGCAGGTCGAGCCCTTCAGCATCATGCGGTTGATGGAAGAAATCGTGCCGGAGAGTGTCGCCGGGGCCTGGGCCAACAACGCCGTCCTGCAAATCGTGCTGGTGGGCATTCTGACCGGCCTCGCCCTGTCGGCCTGCCAGTCGCACGCCGCCGCAGCTTCCCGACGGGCCCGGGAGGAGCTCGCCCAGGCCGGGGACGAGAGCGCCCGCGCCAAGGCTCAGAGGGCCTGGCGCCACGCCCGCCACGAGGTGGCGGCGGCTCGACTCTTCCTACACGGCATGAAGGCTGGCAAGCTGGTGACCTTCCAGGTGGTCTCCTTTGTGATGATGCTGGCCCCCGCCGCGGCTTTCTTCTCGCTGGCCGCCGTGCTCACCGCGAGCGGCCCCGGGGTACTGATCACGTATGGGCGCTTTGCCCTCGAATTCCTCGTCGCCCTGGCGATACTGTGGTTCTTCTTCTACACGGTGGCCACCGTGGTGGCGGGCCGCCGTGTGCCGGAGCTCCTTCGCATGGTGCGGGAGCCCGCGCTGCTGGCGTTTTCGACGGCGAGCAGCGAGTCGGCCCTGCCCAAGCTGCTGGAGGGGCTGGACGGCTACGGCGTGCCGTCGGAAATCTCCGGCCTGGTGCTGCCGCTGGGGTACAGCTTCAACCTGGACGGCTCCATGATCTACTGCTCCTTTGCCGTCCTCTTCATCGCCCAGGTGTACGGCCTGCAGGTGACGTTGCCCCAGCAGATCGTCATGCTGCTGACCCTGATGGTCACTTCGAAAGGCATGGCCGCGGTGCCCAAGGCAGCCCTCGTCGTCATCACCTCGACTTTGACACAGTTCCACATCCCGGAGGCCGGCCTGGCCCTCATCCTGGCGGTCGATCAACTGCTCGACATGTGTCGAACGGCCACCAACGTCCTGGGCAACGCGTTGACCTGCGTGATCGTGGCCGTCTGGGAAGGGGCCATGAAATCAGCCCCCGCCGTCATCACCCTGCCGCCGCTCCCCGAACCTGAAGTCGAAAGGATGGTACAGCCCACTTGAAAACCGAAACGAAAAGCCGAGTCCTCCATCGGAGCGGAAACTCGGACCTGCCGGTGGCGGTGGGAGGCCACGGCTGCTATCTGACGGACGCCGAGGGCCGGCAGTATCTGGATGCCTCGGGAGGGGCGGCGGTGTCGTGCCTGGGCCACGGCCACCCGGCGGTCATCGAGGCGGTGCAACAACAGGTAGCCCGCATGGCCTACGCACACACCTCGTTCTTTACCAACGAGCCCATGGAGGCGCTGGCCCAGGTCTTGATCGATGACGCCCCGCCGGGTATCGAAAAGGTCTACTTCGTCAGTGGCGGGTCGGAGGCCATGGAGGCCTGCCTCAAGCTGGCCCGCCAATATTTTGTCGAACGGAAGGAACCGCAGCGCCGCCTGTTCATCGCCCGGCGCCAGAGCTACCACGGCAATACGCTGGGGGCTCTGTCGGTAGGCGGGAACGCATGGCGCCGAGCGCAGTTCGCCCCCCTCCTGATGGAGGCGCACCACATCTCGCCATGCTATGCGTATCGAAATCAAGCCCCCGGCGAGTCGGCTGAGGCCTACGGGCTGCGAGTGGCCGATGAACTGGAGACGGAAATCAAGGCCTGCGGGCCGGAGCAGGTCATTGCCTTCGTGGCAGAGCCGGTGGTCGGTGCGACCCTGGGAGCGGTCACCGCGGTACCAGGCTATTTCAAACGGATTCGCGAGATCTGCGATCGATACGGTATCCTGTTGATTCTCGACGAAGTCATGTGCGGCATGGGCAGGACCGGCACGTTGCACGCCGGCACCCACGAAGGGGTTGCTCCCGATCTCCAGGCCATCGCCAAGGGATTGGGCGGAGGCTACCAGCCGATAGGGGCCATGCTGGTGGGCAAGAAGGTCGTTGACACCCTCGAAGCAGGCACCGGTACCTTCATGCACGGTCACACCTACCTGGGCCACGCCACCGCCTGTGCGGCGTCACTGGCGGTGCAGAGAGTGATTCGAGAGGAGCATCTGCTGACAGCCGTGCAGGCCCGGGGCGAAGAGCTCCGCGCCGCGCTGGTGGCGAAGTTTGGCGAGCATCCCAAGGTCGGCGACATTCGGGGGCGGGGGCTCTTCCAGGCTATCGAACTGGTGGACGACTGGGGGTCGAAGAAGACGTTCGATCCGGCGCTGAAGGTGGCGGCTCGACTTAAGAAGCATGCCATGGCCCGCGGCCTGATGTGCTACCCGATGAGCGGCACCGTGGACGGGCGAGAGGGCGACCACGTGCTCCTGGCGCCTCCCTATATCGTCTCGTCGGATCAGATCGGAGAGATCGTCGAAAAGCTGGCGCTCGCCTTGCAGGATACCCTGTCATGAAGCCTTTCGCAGTAGCGATTGCCCCGACCGGAGCGCGTCGAACGAAACAGGATCATCCCGCCATGCCGGTGTCGGTCCAGGAGATTGCCGCTGAGGCCAAACGGTGCGTGGCGGCCGGTGCGACCGTGCTGCACCTGCACGTGCGAGATGGGCAAGGCCAGCACACGCTGGCTACCGAGGCGTATCGAACCGCGACCCAGGCGGTGCGCAAGGCGGTAGGCGACAAAATCATCGTCCAGGCGACCACCGAGGCGGTGGGCCGCTACACCCCCGCGGAGCAGATGGCCCTGGTGCGTGAGCTGCGACCGGAAGCCGTCTCCATCGCCGTGAAGGAGATGGTGCCGGAGAAAGAACCCCAGCCGGAGGCGGCGACCTTCTACGCCTGGACCGCCCGGGAGCGGATTGCGGTGCAGCACATTCTCTACTCAGCAGAGGAAGCGGTGCGGTTTCGCGGGTTGGTGGCTCGAGGCGTCATGGGCGAGAAACACCCCCATGTACTCTTCGTCCTGGGCCGCTACCACAAAAGCCAACAGTCAGAGCCGATCGAGCTCTTGCCGTTTCTCGCCAACTGGCCAGCCGACTGGCCGTGGAGCGTGTGTGCCTTCGGCGCGCTGGAGGCCCGCTGCATGGCGACGGCCTGTGCCCTGGGCGGGCACGCGCGGGTGGGCTTCGAAAACAACTTTCACAAGCCGGACGGGTCGACGGCCGTATCGAACGCCGACCTGGTGGCCAACCTGGCCGTCATGGCCCCGACCATGGGGCGCACCGTGGCCACCATCGACGAAGCCCGCCGCATTTACGGGGTCTGAAAACTAGACCCCCACCAGGACCGCGGATGATGCGGCTTTCTTCGATCGGCCTCGACCTCCCAGCAACGCCCGCAGACCTCTGCTCATTTCCAACAGAGGTTCCCAGTGGCGAACCAGCGGATCATCGGGCACCAAAGATCGCAGGATATCCAGGCATTGCCAGGCCAGGTCGTACTGCTCCTGCAGGACACTGCGAGAAGGCCTGCAGCAAGGCTGTCTTGCCCACCCGCCGGCGACCCCACAGCACGATCAATTGGGCCTCGGGCCTGGCAAAGACCCGCGCCAGAAAGGCCAGCTCATGAACCCGGTTGACGAACATCAGTGCATCTAGATTATTATGTTTTATCTGCACCATCTCCTGGCATGGGCGAGCGAGCCGTTCCTTATCACTTTCCCTTACCCCTACTGACAGGGCAGGTATTTGCCAAGTACGTCGGGTAAATTCGGACCGGCCTGGGCTATGCGACGGGGCTTAGCAGCGGCGGCTAGACCACTGGGGCGGGTTCGGGAATGAGGGCGGCCACCACCCGCCGTATCGGATCGGCCGCACACAGGGGCGACGGCAGGGACGAGCCGTTGCGCAGTGCGGCGACGGCTTCTCGCAGGGCGAACTGCTCGCCGGCGAAGGTGGCGACGAAGCGACCCGCCAGCACCTGGCCCTGCATCTCCCACTCTGCATACAACCGACGCAAGGCCGTCCACGACGGGGCCAGCGGTTCGTGCTCGAGGAGGGCGGGGAAGACCACGCCGTAGCGACGGAGCAACTGCCGGGCCCACGGTTCCACTCGGTCCGCGGCGGTCTCCGGCCAGGCGAACCAACGGCCCCGCATGGCGCCGCGCCAGGGCGCCAGGCTATCGGTCGACGCTCGGCCCAGGGCCGCCAGCTCTTCCAGGGCTTCGTCTTCGACCCCCAGTTCGTGGCTGAAGGTGGCGCCTTTGGCCTGCAGCCGCTCCAGGGCGAGCAGCGCTCGACCGGCGGCCGGCGACGGGGGTGCTGCGAGCCAGCCGTGCGCCTCCCGCAGAAGGCAGCCGACCCGTCCCAGGCGACGCCGGGGCGTGCTGGACGGCAGGCAGAACGGTGACACCGGGTCTTCCACCGTGGCCGTCGTCGGGGGACGAAGGCGAGCCCACGCCAGCACCCCCGTCAAGCACAGCATCTCCAGCTCGGTCGTGCGGCCGCCCAGCACCTCTCCCCAGGCCTCGGGCTCCAGTTCCAGGCCCTGCAATTGCGCCACCGTCCCATCCACCGTGGCACGCTCCTGCCAGGCCTGGACGAACTCGCTCCAACGGGCGGGGGGGACGGGCTCCACGGCCGCACGTAAGCGACGGAGGCTTTCCCGGTGGATGCGGGCCAGACGATCGCGGTGGCACCATTCCGCGCCCGTGCGGAGGATGAGACCGGCGGCCTCCAGACGCAGCAGAGCTGCTTGGATCATGCTCAACGGGAGGCCGCTGTGGCGGACCAGGGCTGCGTCGGCCACCGGGCCCAGACAGTCCATCCACGCCGCTACCACCTTCGACGCGATGGTCTCGTCAGGATCGTCCACCCAGGCCAGGGTCTCGGCGGCGGCCAAGACCCCGCGGGGGTGGGCGATCACCCGACCGTCCCCGAGCAAGATCGGGAGGTACGCTGCGTAAGGCTTTAGTTGCTGGGCGGTCATCCAGCCCAGACGGGTGAGCAGATGGTG
>DASYBA010000382.1:0-6021 GCA_036501005.1 Candidatus Xenobia bacterium
CCGCCGAGAAAGCGCTCACCGACCTGGTGCCGGCTGCCACCGCCCAGGCCCGACGCCGGGCTGGAGAACTGCAAAGCTTGAGCGGGCACCCCATTACGGCCGCCGACTGGCAATACTACAACGAAAAGCTGCGCCAGCAACGGATCCATGTATCGGACAAGGATCTGAGGCCCTACTTCGAATTGAACCGCGTGCTCAACGACGGCGTCTTCTTCGCCGCCCACAAGCTGTACGGGTTGACGTTCAAGCCCCGCACCGACATCCCGGTCTATCACCCAGACATCAAAGTCTTCGAGGTCTTCGACCAGGACGGGTCTTCGCTGGCACTCCTCTACCTGGATTACTATCAGCGTTCCAGCAAGAGCGGCGGGGCCTGGGAGGACGTCTTCCTGGCGCAGAACGCCATGACGGGCGACAAGCCCGTCGTCTTCAACGTGACGAACTTCCAGAAGCCGGCCCCTGGTCAACCCACGCTGCTCTCGTTTGACGACGTGACGACCATGTTCCACGAGTTCGGACACGCCTTGCACTCCATGTTCTCCAAGGTGCCGTATCCGTCGCTGGCGGGCACGAACGTGCCTCGCGACTGGGCCGAGTACCCCTCCCAGTTCAACGAGCACTGGGCGACCGATCCGACCGTGCTGGCCAACTACGCCAGACACTTTCGAACCGGCGCCCCCATGCCGGCGGCCCTGATGGCCAAGGTCAAAGCCGCCGGTTCCTTCAACCAGGGGTACGACACGACAGAATACCTGTCCGCATCGCTGTTGGACCTCGCCTGGCACACCATTCCCCTGGACGGCGCCCCCGCGGCCGACAAAGTCGATGTTTTCGAAAAGGCCGCGCTGCATCGCTTCCAGGTGGACCTCCCCGAAGTGCCGCCCCGCTATCGTTCAACCTATTTCAACCACATCTGGGAAGAAGGCTACCAATCGGGCTACTATGCCTACCTGTGGAGCGAGATGCTGGACGATGACACGTTCTACTGGTTCAAGGCGCACGGTGGCCTGACGCGTGAGAACGGCCAGCGCTACCGGGACAAGATTCTCTCCCAAGGCAACAGCCTGGACGTCGCCCAGTTGTATCGGAACTTCATGGGGCGAGAACCCAGCGTCGAGCCGCTGCTCATCGAGCGGGGCCTCAAGCCCGCCCATTAAGATTTCCTCAACCATCGTTAACACTACCGCAACCTCGTCTGCTACCGGACCAGGTATACTGTCTACCATGAGTGCAGATGTTGGGACAGTCCGTCCTGTAACCGTTCAACGGTTGCCGCATGCCTGCAAGGGTGAGCAGCCTCCGGTGCCCGACGTCGATGAGCCCAAGGATAGCCACGTCGCCCCCGAAGCGGAGCGCCAGTTCCAGAAAACCAAGCGGACCGCGACCAACTGGGGCATCTTCGCCGGGTCGGACACGCCGGCCATGCTGAGCATCGCAGTCGGCTTCAACTGGCTACACCTGCCCGGACCTTTGGAGTCTGCCGTCCTGTTGGGAAACGCGATCGCCGGCTACGTGAGCATCGCCTCCGACTTCTCGCTGGTGCGAGACTCCTTGCGTAATCCCGATCTGCCCAAGAAGGACAAGGTCATGGACTGCGCCCACCTGGTGAACGACTTCACCAACACCGGGTCGTCCATGCTGCCCCTCTTCTTTGCCATGCACGGGCCCTTCAGCGTGGTGGGAGGCATCTTCGCCGGCGGCCAGATCCTGGGCACGATTTTTGATGGCGCCAAGCTCGTGTGGGACAAACACCGGGGCGGTGAGCAATCCGCTCTCTGCGACGCTGGCGAGCCCAAGCGGATGGTCATGGACCGCACCGAGAAGCGCCTGGGCCAGATGCCCATGGCGATGGGCATGTTCGGGTGCGAGAGTCTGATCTTTCCCAATGCCGCCTGGAGCATGGGCGGCGCCCTGGCCACCACCATGGCGGGCATCGGCGGTTCTTTCGGGGCCGTCTACGGCTTCACCCAACTGCGCAAGAGCAAGCTCCTCACCAAGAAGCTCGAAGCGTTGAAGGCCAACGGCGTCGAGGGATTCGACATGCCCAAGTGGACCAAGAAGGGCGTCGAGTATCACCACATCAAGGTGGACGAGGCCCTGGCCACCACCAAGCGCCGCAAGTGGGGCGCCATCGGCCAGATGGCGGCTTCGACCGTCATGATGGCGGCCGGCTGCGTCGGCTTCGCGCCGCTGGCGATCGCCGCGGTGGCCGCCAGCACCCTGGTCGGAGTGGCCACGGTCGGCGCCGAGGTCTATGCCCACCGGGACACGATTGCCGCCAAGCTACACCACATGGTCGATGGGGTGAAGGCCCGCTTCTCCAAGCACGAAGAGCCTGCCCAGATTGAGGCCCCTGCCGACGACCCGGCCGAGAGTTCAACCGCAGCCGCCTGAGCCCAGGCTGCCCGGTAAACGAGCGCGAAAACGGCCCGCCTGGCAGCGGGCCGTTTCGTTGTGCGGAGACCCCGGGGTCAGTGACCGAAGTTGTCCGCCACCCACCGGGTGCTGGTGTAGTAGCCGCCCATCCGATTGGAGATCATGGTGTAATTGATCTGGGCTTTGGCCAGGTCGGCCATGCCCTGGTTCATGTCCCAGCGGCCGGCGAACGGCTTGACTTCTGCCTGCATGGTGGCGGACATCTCCGTGCCTTCGGCCTTCTCGTCCGCGTCGTCGCCGTGGTCCTTCATTTGCAGGGCTTCGGCCATCTGGTCTTCGAAGCTGACCTGCTGCATCTTGTAGTTCGGGTTGTTGGCGTTGGCCAGATTGTTGGCCAGGACCTGGATCTGGACGGCGCTGGCGTCCAGCGACCGGGGCATGAATTCACATCCAGTGAAGAGATCGCCGTCGATAAGTCCCATTGTAGCGCCACCTCCAGGGTTTTGTTCTGTTGTGCTTCCAGCATACCGCCGCGACATTGACAGAACATTGTGATTTGGTAAAAAACTTTCGCCGGCGCTTGTTATCTTTGTGTTAACGGCGTGTTCGATACTCGGCGGGCGGCGGTAATGTCCCCGGCCGGGCTGGAGAGGAGCCACTCAGAGCCAAAAAGAAGCAGTGTGCCAACACATGGAAGAGACACCAGGGAACGTCATGACGCTGGCGGTGGGTCGGCGCCTGCAGGATCGGTACGCCCTCCAGTCCGTCCTGGCCGAAGGGGGCATGAGCCAGGTCTATCTCGCCTTGGACGAGCGCTTCGGCCGGCAGGTGGCCGTCAAGATCATGACCGTCGAGGTGCAGAGCGAGGCTGAACGCCAGGAGGCCATCGCACAGTTCAAGCGGGAGGCCCAGATCCTCAGCACGCTGGATCATCCAGGCCTGGTGCCGGTGCACGACTACTTCATCGAAGACGACAACCACTGCCTGGTGATGGCCTATATCAAGGGGCGCACCCTGGAGCAGGTGCAGAACGCGACCAGTCTGCCCCTGGTCCTGGTGTTGCACTGGATGGACGACCTGGCCGCGGTCTGCGAGTACCTGCACGCCCACCATCCGCCCATCGTCTTCCGGGACCTCAAGCCCAGCAACGTCATGCTGGACCCGAACGGGCGAGTTCGCCTCATCGACTTCGGCATTGCCCTGGTGGGTACTCGCCAGGACGCCGGCCTCCTGGAGGTGACGGGCACGCACGGCTACGCCCCTATCGAACAGTACGGCGAAGGCGAGGTCGATGGGCGGGCCGACGTCTATGGCCTGGGCGCCACCGCCTACTGTCTCTTGACGCAGACCGTCCCGCCGGCGGCGGTGTCCCTGCTGGTGCACGAGGAAGAGTTGGAGCTGCCACGGGAGTTGAATGCCGAGATTTCGGCCGAGCTGGAGGCGGTGCTGGTGCGGATGCTGAGCGTCGAGCGTCAAGATCGCCATGCGTCCATGGCGGAGGTACGCGAGGCGCTGCGCCTGCTTCCGGAGTATCGCAGCCAGGATGATTTTTCGCTTCGCAAGGTCAAGCGGTGTTCGCACTGTGGCATGGCCTTGCTGCCCGAGGAGGTATGCGGCCAGTGCGCGGCCCCCGAGCCGGCCGCGCCCCCACCCGAGCCCGAGCCGGTCGTCCGAGTCCTCCTGCCGCATCGGGTGGGCCTCCTGGTGGCCAGCGGGCAGGCGGAGCTGTTGGACTGCGTGGAGGCAGCGGCGCAGGGCGATTTTCCCATCGTGCTCGCGCAGGCCGTCGGACTGCCGGGGGCCGACGGGGCCGACTGGTCCGGCCTGGGCCTGGTCGACGTGACCCCACGGGGTGACGCCGTCCAGTTCTACGGGGACGTGAGCCTGGACCTCGGCTTGTGGGGAGCGGCACAGGAAGCCGTGGAGCGGGCCCGGGAGCTGTGCGAGTGGGGCGGCCGGCAAAGTGCCGGGGCGAGAGAGGGCACCTTGCTCTTCCTCGTGCCCGGCGGCCCCTGTGAGATGGGCGAGCCAGCCCGGCGCCACACCGTGACGGTGTCGCCCTTCTACCTGGGGCGCTATCCGGTGACCAACCGCCAGTACCAGGAGTTCCTCTCGGACACCGGCCGGGAGCCACCCCCCCGCTGGCGCTCGTATCTGGAAAAGTGCGGGCCCGACGTGCCCACGGCCCTGGTGTCCTGGTTCGATGCCCTGGCCTACGTGACGTGGGCGGGGGGACGGCTACCGACGGCCGCCGAGTGGGAGATGGCGGCGGGTGGGGGAGACGGTCGGCGCTGGCCGTGGGGCGACGACTTCCGAGGCGATCACTGCTACATCGGCCGGCCCGGGCGGAGGCCCGGACCGGTCTTCGTGGGGCGGTTTCCGCAGGGGCGATCGCCGTCCGGCTGCGAGGACATGATCGGGAACGTGTGGGAGTGGTGCTCCTCCAAGTTCCGACCGTACCCCTACGTGCGGGGGGATGGCCGAGAGGCGCTGACCGGGGACGAGCCCCGTGAGATCCGCGGCGGCTCATGGCGCAACCCCGACCCAGGCCGTCTCGGCATCAGCGTGCGCGACGGCGTCCAACCCGACATGCCCTATGACAATATCGGTTTCCGTCTGGCGGCCAGTGTGACGGCCGTAACTATTTAATCCCGACCACCATGCTGTCGGGACCGGCCAGCGGTTCGACCCGAGTCTCACTGAAGCCAGCTTCGCGCAGCCAGTCGGAGCACTGCTGGGCGGTGAAGTCAAAGCCGTCTGGCGTCTCGATCAGCATGTTCAGGCTCATCAAGAGTCCGAAGGCATTCTGTCGGCGATCGTCGTCGATGATGGCCTCGTGGATGATGACGGCGCCGCCTGCCGGCAGCGCTTCATACGCCTTGCGAACCAACATCTTCTTGGTATCGAGACCCCAGTCGTGCAAGATGTGGCCCATGACGATGACGTCAGCCGGCGGGAGGGGATCCTTGAAGAAGTCGCCGGTGTGGAACCCGACCCGGTCCTGTACGTGATTGGCGTGCACGTACTGTTCGAAGATGGGCTGCACCGCGGCCAGGTCGAATCCGATACCGCGCAGATGGGCATGGGCCTGCGCCAGAATGACGAGCACGGCGCCCTGGGCGGCCCCCACGTCGACCACGGTTCGATAGCGAGCCCAGGGAAACTTCTCCGCCAGTACGTGGGCCGACCCCTGGCTGATGCCCGTCATGGCCTCGAGGAATCCTCGCAGACGGGCCGGATCGCCATACAGCTCGGCGAACACATCGACCGCGTGCTTGGCCTCATTCTGGGGACGTCCCGTGCGGAGGGCTTCGGTCAGGCTGCCCCAGAAGCCGTACAGCCGCGCGTTCGCCATCTCGAGGATGCCGCCGATGTAGCTCGGCTTGCCTCGCACCAGGAAGTTCTCGGTCTCGGGGGTGTTCCGATAGAGGTCACCCGTGCGCTCCAGGAAGCCCAAGGCGACCAGGGCGTCGAAGAAGTCCAGCGAGCCTCGTCCATGCAAGCCTAGCGAGGCAGAGAGACGATCGGCCGGCTGGGGCGATGGTGAGAGCTGGGTGAAGAGGCCCAGCTCCACTGCCGAGAGCAGGGTCTTGGATGCCCAGAATCCGGTGCCGACCTGCATGATCCTGGCCGGGGTCAACTGCT
>DASYBA010000383.1:0-9486 GCA_036501005.1 Candidatus Xenobia bacterium
CCCGTCATAGGCCGCGGCGGTCAGGCTCTGGGGCTTCTGTCCCAGCCGCTGGATGACGGCCTCGGCAAACTCCTTGGTGCCCACCTCGGTGAACTTCTCGTCGCCGAAGTGCCGGGCGTTGCGGGCCAGGTCGTAGGTGAAGATCTTGTCTTCGAGCGTTCGCAGCCACGCATTTTCGATGGCCGAGGCCACGTCGTACTGAGCCAGGTGCACCAGCATCATGACCGCTCCCTGCAACAAGCCCGACGGGTTGGCCATGTTCTTGCCCGCATGCCTCGGCGCCGAACCGTGAATGGCCTCGAACATGGCGTAGTCGTCGCCGATATTGGCACTGCCCGCCAGCCCGACCGAACCCGAAATCTGGGCCACCACGTCGGATGCGATGTCGCCATACATGTTCGGCATGATGATGACCTGGAACGTCTCCGGCGTATCGGCCAGCTTCGCCATGCCGATATCGATGATCCAGTGGTCCTTCTCGATTTCCTCGTACTCCGGGCTGACCTCTTCGAAGATCTTGTGGAACAGGCCATCGGTCAGCTTGAGAATGTTGTCCTTGGTCATGCAGGTGACTTTTTTCGCGCCCACCGCCCGGGCGTATTCGAACCCGAAGCGAATGATGCGCTCGCAGCCCGGCCGGGTGATGAACTTCAACGCCATGGTGACTTCCGGCGTCTGCTGGTATTCAATACCCGCATAGAGGTCTTCTTCGTTCTCCCGCACGATCACCAGGTTCATCTTCGGACTCTTGGACGGCACGAACGGGTGCAGGCTCCGCACCGGGCGTACGTTGGAGTACAAGCCCAGCGTCTTGCGAATCGTCACGTTGAGGCTCTTGTACCCGCCCCCCTGCGGCGTGGTGATGGGGGCCTTCAAGAGAATCTTGTTGCGCTCGATGGTCTTCATCGTCTCCGGACTGAACCCGCTCGAGTGCCCCCCCAGGTAGCACGCCTCTCCAACGTCGATATGCTCGTATTCAAGCCGCGCCTTGGCGGCCTGTAGAATCGCCAGGGTGGCGTCCATGATTTCCGGACCAATGCCATCGCCCTTGGCCACTGTGATCTTTTGATTGCTCATCCTCATTCCTCCAAAAAAAGCAGGCCCAAGGTTCTAGGCTCTGGCCTGCAGGGCCTCTACGACAGCTTCGAGCCCGATGGAGTGCGATGCTTTGACCAGCACCAGGTCCTCCGGGCGAACCAGCTTCAACACTTCATCGACGGCCTGCGCCGCATGGGCGGCTCGCACCACGGGTCGCCCACTCTCGCCAAACACCTCTGCCATGCGCCGGGACCGTTCTCCCACGGCCACCAGCACGTCGACGCCCACCCGAGCCGCCATCCGCCCGACGTCTTCGTGCGCCGACACCTCGACGGGCCCCAGCTCCAACATGTCTCCCAGGACGGCAATGCGGCGGCCCTGGCACGGCAGATGCGGCAACAGCTCGAGCGCCCCCCGCACCGACGTCGGGCTGGCGTTGTAGGCATCGTTGATGACCGCCATGCCGCGTCCGGTGCGCACCGGCTCCAGCCGTTGCCCGCTGGCCTCAAATTTGCTCAGGTCGAGCTTCAAAGGCGCCCCCAGGGCCCGGCACGCCGCCAGCGCGGCCAGGAGATTGTCTACCAGGTGACGCCCCAACAGGGGGAAGTCCACCGTCAGCTCCTGCCCGGTCACGCTCACTCGGACCCGGCTGCCGTGCCATCCCAGCGGCTCGAAGGCCACCACCCTCACGTCGGCCTCTGCATGCGATCCGAACGTCAACACCGGGCCGGAGGCCTTGGCCCGCAGCCGCTCATAATAGGGGTTGTCCCGCGGCAAGACCGAGGTGCCTCCGGGGGCCAGACCTTCCACCAGCTCCGCCTTGGCGTCGGCAATGGCTTCGCGGCTGCCGAGAAGCTCCAGGTGGGCCTCCCCGATGGTGGTGATGACGCCCACCTGGGGCCGCGCAATGGCCGCCAGCTCGGCAATCTGGCCTCGCCCCCGCATGCCCATCTCGACGACCGCGGCCTCCGTGCCCTCCCCGATGAGAAACAGGGTCTGCGGCAGGCCGATCTCGTTGTTCAAATTGGCCGGAGTCTTGATGACGGGGCGGCTCTGCGACAACAGATGGGCCAACAGATCTTTCGTCAACGTCTTGCCGTTCGACCCGGTCACGGCCACCACCGCGCACTGCGGAAACTGCTCCCGGTGCCACCGCGCCAGGGCCTGGTAGGCGGCGAGGGTGTTCCCGACCCTCACCACCGGGCCCTCGAACGCCTCCTCCGACAGGCATGCCACCGCCCCGTCCCCCAGGGCCTGGGCCAGAAAGCGATGGCCGTCGAAGCGCTCGCCGCGCAAGGGGACGAAAAGCTCTCCGGCCCGCACTCGGCGGCTATCGGTCGTCACGCCCCGCACGCCGGTAGACAGCGCGGGCAACCTGGCCTCCGGCACGCCGCCGGTGGCAAAAATCACGTCCTGCAACGTCAACATCACAGCGCGCCTGCTTTTCCGACCAGGGCTGCGATCCTCCCGGAGGGAACTGATACCGCCCGTGACCATTGACGACAGCTTGAGATCACCGGCCTCCTGGGCGACCGAGGATCAGGTGCCCGCCGACTGGGCCCCCGGGGACGTGTTCCTCGAGCTCTATGAAGTCGTGGCCCTGCTCGGCGAAGGGGGCATGGGCAAAGTGTGGCGGGTGCACCATCGCGCCTGGGGCCTCGACATGGCCGTGAAGAGCCCCCGCCCCGAATATCTCACCACCGACGAGGGCCGTGACATGTTCGGGCGGGAAGCGCAGACGTGGGTCAACCTCGATCTCCACCCGCACACCGTAAGCTGCTACTACGTTCGAAGCCTGGGCGGCATCCCGCGGGTGTTCGCCGAGTTCGTCGACGGCGGCACCCTGCAGGAAGCCGTCTGGCATGGCCGTCTCTACGAGGGCGACCCGGCCGGGATCGTGCCCCTCATTCTTGACATCGGCATTCAGACCGCCTGGGGTCTCCAGCACGCGCACCATGCCGGCCTTTTGCATCAGGATGTCAAGTCGGCCAACATCCTGGTGACCTCGGGCGGCATCGCCAAGGTCACTGACTTCGGCCTGGCCATGGCGCTGGACAGCACCCACCAGCACGGGCTGATGACCCCGCAGTATGCCTCGCCGGAGCAGATCGCGGGCGAGCCGTTGACCGCCCGGTCCGACATCTATTCGTGGGCCGTCGTGATGTTGGAAATGCTGACGCAGGCCACGCCGCAGGAAGGCGAGGACAAGGCCGCCGTCCTGCAGCATCTCCGAGCGCAGCAGGCCAAAGAGCAGGTCAGCCTGGTCCTGCCCGCCTCCTTCTTGCAGTTGCTGGCCCGCTGTCTGGCCGACGACCCTGCCATCCGCCCCGACGCCATCACCGACGTCGTGCCCATTCTCACGCAAGCCTACGAAGCTACGGCACATCGTCCCTACCCCCGCTCGGCCCCCTCTCCCACCGAGCGCCACGTCGACAGCCTGAACAACCGAGCCGTCTCCCTGGTCGACCTGGGCCAGCTCGACGCCGCCATGGCGCTGCTGACCGAAGCCACCGCCCGGGGGCCTGGCCATCTCCACGCGGCGCACAACCTGGCCTTGCTGCAGTGGCGCACCGGTCAGATCACGGAAGCCCGCATGCTCGACTGTATGCGACAGATTCGAGCCGCCAATCCGCCCGGCTGGGAGGCGCCTTACCTGCAGGCCTGGGTCCACCTGGAACGGGGCGATTTCGCGGCAGTGGAGGCGGCCCTGACGGATGCCGACCGCCTGGCCAGCCACGATGAGGGCGTCCGGCAGGTCCTGCAGCAGGTGCAGGCGGTCGCAAGCCTGGGCTCTCACGAGGTCCACCGTCTGGCGGCCGTCCAAGGGGATGTCTACGCGACCGCCATCACCCCCGACGGCAACCTGGTCGTGTCCGGGGGCTCCGATGGCGTGGTCCGCACCTGGGACCCCATCACCGGCGCGTGTCTCTCCGCCATGGCCGGCCACACCAGTCCGGTCGCCGGTTTGTGCCTCACCCCCGACGGACAGGTGGCCTTCTCGGCCAGCGCCGACACCACCATCCGCATGTGGAACCTGGCCACCGGCCAGTGTCTGGGCGTCTTCGTGCACGGCTGGTCCACTCGCCACGTGGCGGTCAGCGACGACGGCACCTGGCTGATCGTCGCCAGCATGGACAAGACCTTGAGCTGCTGGCACGTGCCCACCAGCCGCCGCGTGCGGACCCTGCAAGGGCATGGAGAAGCGGTGCTGGGGGTCGCCATGACGGGGGACGGGTCGTTGGCGGTGTCAGCCAGCGAAGACACCACGCTGCGCATCTGGGATCTGTCCACCGGCGGCTGCCTGGGCATCCTGGAAGGCCACAGCGGCCCAGTGCAGGCCGTCGCCCTCTTTCCAGACGGCCGCTGGTGCGTCTCGGCCAGCGCCGATCGCACCCTCCGTCTCTGGAACCTGGAGACCCTGCAGAGCCCCCTGGTCTTCACCGGACATCGGGGGGTGGTCAAAAGCGTGGCCATCGCAGTGGATGCCCGCCTGGCGATCTCGGGCGCATCGATGGGCAACCACGCCGACGCCGAGGACTCGGTCCGGCTGTGGGACCTCTCCACCGGCCGCTGCATCGGCGTGCTGCAAGGTCACCGAGCTTCGGCCATGAGCGTCGGCCTGTCGGCAGACGGCGTCATCGCCTCGGCCGCCCACGCCGGTGGACACGTGGGCCTGTGGGCCGTGCATCCGCTGGTGGCCCCCCTGTCTCTGGTCCAGCCCCGCAAGAGCGAGGACGTCCTGGCGGAGCAGAACCAGTTCAAGGCCCACCTGCAGGCGCTGGAAGACGCCGTGGCCGAGGGGGCGTGGCGGAACGCCGTGACCCACCTGCAGACGGCTCGCAGCCTGCCCAGCTATGCGACCTCGCCGCAGTTGGCCGCGCTGGGAACACGCCTGCACGACCGCGCCTCGCACGGCGACCTGCACGGCGTGCGCAGCGTGGCCGTGCTCAACGGGCACGAGGGCGCCATCCGCCGGGTGGTGCTGGCGCCCGATGGCAAGACGGTCATTTCCAACGGCAAGGAGGGCACGGTTCGAGTCTGGGACGCCGCCACCGAGACTCTCGCTCGCAAGCTCTCGTGCGCCCATCCCGATACGCCGCGCATGTACGGTCTGGCCAATCAGTCGGCGCCCCCGGAGGCAGGCTATGGGCTCGCGCTGAGCCCAGACGGCACCTTGCTTCTCAGCGTGGGAGCCGAGCACGCCGTCAAGGTGTGGGAAACTGCCACCGGGAAAGCGGTGCGCAGCCTGGCTGGGCATACGGACAGTGTGAGTTGCGTGGTGGTCACGCCGGACAACCGGCTGGCGGCGAGCGGCAGCGTGGATGGCTCGGTGAGGGTGTGGTCGCTGGCCAGCGGAAAGTGCCTGCAGACGCTCATGGCGGGCCAGGGCGGCATCTATGCCGTCGACCTCAGCCCGGATGGGTGCGTCGCCGTCTCGGCCCATACCGACGCCCGGGTGCGGGTATGGGACGTCCCCGGCAATCGCGTGGTCAGTCAGGTCGAAGGCATGGGCGAATTGATCACCAGCGTCCTCTTGAGCCACGACCAGCGCTTCGCCATCACGGCAGGACTGAAGCGCAGCATTCGCATCTGGAACCTGGAGAGCAGTCAGTGCCTCCAGACGCTGCAGGGTCACACCGGCGGGATCTACAGTCTGGCCCTGAGTGCCGACGATCATTTTCTGCTGTCAGCCTCGGACGATCGCCTGCTCAAGCTGTGGGACCTCCGTGAGGGTCGCTGCCTGCAGACCCTGGATGGCCCGGGCGGCGCGGTGACGACCTGCGCCATGACCCCCAATGCCCGCTACGTGGCGTGCGGGGGCGACGACCGCACGGTCCGCATCTGGGAGCTGGACTGGAACCTCGTGCCCCCGCCGGACACCCCTTTTGACGAAGCCGCCCGCCCCGTGCTGAAGGCTTTTCTCGACCTGCACGCCCGCCCGGCCGGCCTGTTGCGCAAGGCTAGCCCCACCTGGACCGACGCCGAGCGGGACTTTCTCATGGTGCAGCTCGGCTGGAGCGGCCTGGGCTGGTTGAAGACCGACATGGTAGACCGGGAGCTGAAGAAAATGGCCCAGACCTGGAGCGGGACGGTGCCGTACGGCGCGTGAAGGAGCTTCAAGCCAGCGGACGAATTGATCCAGGAATGCCCATGAAGCGTACCTGGCTCGGGATGGCCCTGCTGGCGTGTCTGGTGGGCGGCTGCAAAAAGTCGGCCCCGCCTCCGCCGACCACGCCCGCAGCGAGCACGGCGGTGACTGCAACACCTTCGGCCGCCGCCACCGGCAGCCACTCCTGGACCATGAAACTGCCCTGGCTCCGCTCCAACGCAACGCCCACGCCTACCCCGGCGCCGGTGGCCGCCAGCGGGAGTCCCACCGTGGCGGCGTCGACGTCAGGCAGTCCGAGGCCGGTGTCTTGGGGCTCCACGAAGCTAGACGACGACGTGGCCAGCATGCTGGAAGACGGCATCGACCTGGTCAACCGCCACGAAGACGACCCGGCCATCAAGGTCTTGACCAAGGCGAACAACCTGGACCCCCGCAATGGCGACGTGGCGTTCTGGCTGTTCACCGCCTACAAGGAACAGGAGACGACGCCAGAACATCCGCCTGACCGGGCGTCACAGTCCTACCTGTGGGCGCATCAGGTCATCCAGCGCTTGCCGCAGACCACGCAAGCCGATACGGCGCAAAAGTTCATTGCCCAGGTCGAAGACGCTGCTCCCAGCGATGCCCACGGCTCGCTCGTGCCCAGCCGCGTGCTGGACGTCGCCAACCGCTGCATCTGGCTTGGCTTCTCGCCGACCGGCAAGACCCTGGCCACCCTCAGCTCTGCCAGGACGACGGGTGACGACGCATCCGTCCAGGTCTTTGACGTTGACAGCGGCAAGTCATGGTCGCCGGAGGCCACCAACGTGGCGGCGGTGGCCTTTTCTCCGGACGGTCGCAAACTCGTCACGTCAGGCGACGATACCACCCTGTGGGATGTGGAGACCCACAAACCCGTGGCGAGGCTGGACATGGGCACGATCTCCATCGCCTGGGTAGACGAGAAGACGGTCGCCGCCGCCATCGACAACTCGGTGCTGCTGTACCTGGCCCACTCGGTAACGCCGGCCCCGGCGGCCTCTGGCTCGCCCAAGGCGTCGGCTGCCCCCGCCGCCAGCCCGACCCCGGCCGGGGAACTCAAGATCCATTTCCAGCAGGCCCCTGTCGCTTCACCTGAGACGAACGTCGTCTGCCTGGCGGTGTCGCCCAACCACAAGCTGCTCGCGACGGCCAGCCAGGAGGAGATCAAGCTGTGGGACGTGCATTCCGGCGAGGCTCTGAAGACGCTGCCGGCGAAATACACGGCCTCCATGAAGTTCTCTCGCGACGGTGACGTCCTGGTCACGGCCGGCCGGGACCGCACCATCCGATTCTGGGACATCCAGAGCGGCAAGCCGCAAGACAAGACCTACGAGCATACCGGTGCGAACTTCTTCAACGACGCCTTCGGCTGGGTCGACGGGCTGCTGGCCAGCGCGGTCGACGACGAGGTCAAGGTGTGGGACCTGAAGACCGGCGACTTTCTCCATGCGGCGCGCACCCACACCCATGGGGCCACGGCTTGCGACTTCTCACCGGACGGCAAGATTCTGGCCACCACCGGAGACGACGGCAAGATCCAGTTGTGGGAGGTCAAGCCGTAGGGGCCGGAGGCCGGGCACAGAAGGTTGCAAAGTGGCCATCATGTCCGACGATTCTGTGGCAGCCCAGGGCACTCGGCCCCTGCAGGGCCTCGGCATCGTCGTGACCCGCCCCCGCCAACAGGCCGATGGGCTTCTCCACGAGCTCGAACGGCTGGGGGCTCGGGCGTATGGCATACCCTCTATCGAATTGGTTCCCCCCGAGTCCTGGGACGTGCTCGACGGGGCCCTCAAATCGCTCGGCGAATTCCACTGGGTCGTCTTCACCAGCGCCAACGCGGTGCAGCCTTTCATCGACCGACTCGGGGACGTCCGGCGGCTGCGGCAGGTCAAGATCGCCGCCATCGGCGTGGCGACCTCGTCGGCGCTGGCCTGTCATGGCCTCAAGGCCGACCTGGTCCCGGACGACTTCGTGGCCGAGGGCTTGCTGGAGGCCTTTCCCGCGGTCGATGGGTTGAAGGTGCTCCTTCCCCGCGCGGCCCAGGCTCGCGACGTCTTCCCTGAGGGCTTGCGGGCCCGAGGGGTGCAGGTCGTGGTGGCGCCGGTGTATCGGACCGTGCCCAATCCGAGCGCGGCACACGAGCTCCGGTGCCTTTTCGACGAGGGTCGAATCGACATCGTGATGTTTACAGCGTCCTCGACCGTGAAATATTTTCCATGTGACCTGCCCGCTTCAGTGCGGGTGGTCTGTATCGGTCCCGTGACGGCGGCGGCGGCCCGGGATCGAGGCTTTCGGGTGGACGCGGTGCCCCCAGAACACACCGCCGCCGGCCTGACCCAGGCCATCTTGAGCTTGAAGGAGACTTGACCATGCCGTTCCCCCAGACTCGCCTGCGCCGCTTGCGCGGCACCCCCGCCTGGCGGCGGATGGTGGAGGAAACCCGACTCAGTGTCAACCGTTTCATCTATCCCATGTTTGTCGTGCCCGGCCGCGACATGAAGCGGGAGGTCGGCTCCATGCCCGGCGTTTACCAGCTTTCGGTCGAGCGCCTGGTGGAAGAAGCCCAGGAAGCGTGGGAGCTGGGGGTGCAGGCCGTCATCCTCTTTGGCTTGCCAGAGACCAAGGACCCCACCGCCTCAGAGGCCTATGCGACCGACGGCGTGGTGCAGAAGGCGATCAAGGCCCTCAAGAAGGCGCTCCCTGACTTGATGGTGATCACCGACGTGTGCCTGTGCGAATACACCAGCCACGGGCATTGCGGCGTGGTCGACGGCACTGTCGTATTGAACGATCCGACGCTGGAGCTCTTGCAACAGTCGGCATTGAGCCACGTGGAGGCCGGGGCGGACATGGTGGCGCCCTCCGACATGATGGACGGGCGGGTAAAGGCGATACGGGAGATTCTCGATACGAAAGGGTACGGCCACGTGCCCATCATGGCGTATGCGGCCAAGTTCGCATCGGCCTTCTACGGGCCGTTCAGAGAAGCGGCCGACTCGGCTCCACAGTTCGGCGATCGCCGCAGCTACCAGATGGACCCGGCCAATCGGCGGGAAGCCATGCGCGAAGTGCTGGAAGACATCGCGGAGGGCGCGGACATCGTCATGGTGAAGCCGGCACTCGCCTATCTCGACATCATCCGGGACGTTCGAAACGAGACGCTCCTGCCCGTCGCCACCTACAACGTCAGCGGAGAATACGCCATGGTGAAGGCGGCGGCTCGCAACGGCTGGCTCGATGAACGGCGTACCGTGCTGGAGCTCCTGACCTCCATGGTGCGGGCGGGAAGCGACATGATTCTCACCTATCACGCCAAG
>DASYBA010000384.1:0-3545 GCA_036501005.1 Candidatus Xenobia bacterium
TCTTGGGGTCGCAGCACTATCCGATCGCGGTAGTCGTTCAGGTTGTTCGTCAGCTCGGCGGAACCATCGATGCTGAGGGAGAACGCGGTCGCTGACGCCATGGAGACGGTGCCGCTGCGGAGCAGGTGCAGCATGCCGTCCTGGATCTTGAAGTCGATGGGATTGATGCTGGCCGCACGCACCCGCACCAACATCTCCCGGGGGCCGGGGACGGGCGGCGCCATCTCGCAGACGTCGACGGGCTTTCGATACTGGCGGAGCACGGCAGCCTTCACAAGGCGATCGCTTCGGTTCAGGACTCTGGAGCCCTGCGCCGGAGGGGTTGCTTTTCCCACCGCAGAAGAGCAGAAGCCATGCAGGTCCGTGACTGGATGACCCACCCCGCCATCAGCATCAAGCCACAGGCGATGGTCTGGGACGCCCTCCAGCTCATGGTCGGCGGCAACTTCCGGCGCCTGCCTGTGCTGGAAAATGGCGACCTGGTCGGCATCATCACGCAAGGCGACATCCAGAACCGCATCTTCTTGTCGATGCTCCCGACGGCGAGCCCGGACATTCCCCCGGCCCTGAAAAGCTCGGTCGAGGCCATCATGAGCCGCCAGGTCGTGACCGTCACCGCCGATACCGAGATCACCGAGGCGGCGGTGAAGATGTTGTCGCACAACATCGGCGGCCTGCCCGTCCTGGAGGGCGACGCGGTGGTCGGCATGATCACCGTGCGCGACCTTTTCAACGCGCTTATCGAGCTGGAAAAGCAGACCCGCCAGCACGCCGTCCATCTGGAAGAGGAAGTGCGGGCGCGCACCCGCCACCTGGAGATTCTCAACAACGCCATCCGGGCCGCGACGCGCTCCTTGGAGACGGAGCAGGTCTTCACCGACATCACCTCGGTCATCCGGGAGCTCTTCCCGTTTGACCGGTCCAGCGTGCTGCTGTTGAACGATGCGGGCGACGCCTTCGTCCTCTACGAGTTGTACGTCAACGCCCCGGTCGACGTGCGGAGCGGCGACCGGGTGCCCCGGGAAGGCACCCTGAGCGGCTGGGTGGTGGATCGCAACCAGCCCACCTATGTCGAAGACCTGTCGACGCAGACGAGCCGCTTTCCCAATTCGGAGCTGCACACCCTGCGCGGCATGGGGTCCGCCATCGTGCTGCCTTTGGCGGCCCACGGCACGGTCTTTGGCACGCTCAATTTCGCCAGCAAAGCGGTCAAGGCGTTCAGCCAGCTAGACTTCGACCTGGCCCAGCAGGTATCGTATCAGGTCGCGCAGGCCCTCAACAACGTGCGCCAGTACCAGCGGGTCAACGAACTGCTGGCGCAGTTGCGGGAGGCCGACCGGGTTCGAAACGAGTTCATGGGCATCGTGACCCACGACCTGCGCAGCCCGCTGGCGTCCATCTACGGCTACATCCAACTGTTCCAGGCGCAAAAGCTGGGGCCCCTGCCGGACAAGTACATGGGCTTCACCAACAACATCTGCGACATCATCCAGTACATGCTCCGCCTGGTGGAAGACCTGCTGGCCGTCGGACAACTGGGGGCCCGAGCCTTGAAGATCCACCCCGAAACCGTGGCCGTGCCTCCCTTTGTACAGGAACTGGTGGCCGGCCTCGAAACGCAGGCGTTGGCTCGCCAGGTCTCGCTGGGGGCGACCTGCCCCGATGGCGTCTACGTCCTGGCCGACCCGGCCCGTCTGCGCCAGCTTCTCACCAACCTCATCGTGAACGGCATCAAGTTCAACCGGGCCGACGGCAGGGTGTCCGTCGACGTCACGGTCGAAGAGACGATGATCTGTTTCGACGTATCCGATACGGGCGTGGGCATCGCCCAGCACGACCTGACCAACATCTTCGAGCTCTTCACCCGGGCCTCGACTGAAAAGAGCATGGATGGGACCGGACTGGGCCTCTTCATCGCCCGTCAACTGGCCGACCTGCACGGCGGCAGCATACGCGTCCACAGCACGCCCGACGTCGGCAGCACGTTCTCCTTGCGGCTGCCCAAGGCAACGTCGACCCCGATCGCATCTACGACTGCGACACTAGAAGCTCAACGGCAGTAAAGGCCACTGGCGAGGGATGGGCCGAAGCAGCTCCCGCTGCTAGAATCAAACCATAGGACAACGACATCTGGAGGCTGCTGAATGCTGTTCCGATCGCTCTGCCTGGCTGCCCTGATCACGACCTCGGCCTATGCCTTTACACCGTCGCCCCAGTTGCAACGTTACCAGGTGCTCGTGCCCAAAGCCCAACGCAACGTCCCGGTGTGGGATGCGTGGAAGATGCAGGGCACTGCGGTGGGCAAGACCATCCAGCTTCGGGGCATGGTCGACGGCGCCATGACGTTCGGGCACCAGCGCAGCGTGTTCATCCGGGTCGGCACGCACCGCCTGCAGGTCGACATGGGCTCCCTGCCCTTCGACGTCGCACCGGGCACGGCCGTGTACGGAGTGGCCACCGTGGTCGACACTCGGCAGAACCCTCCCGCCATGCGACTGGAAGCCGTGGTGCGGAGTGAGGAAATGGCGGCCTGGCGGACGGAGCAGGATCGAATTGCGGCGCTCGCCAGGTCGCAGCCCTCCGTTCGATATGCGCAAACCGTGTGGACCCGGCAGTGGGCCAGCGGCAATCCGAGCAAGCAAATGGACGTGGCCTGCCATTGGATGCAGTCGTTCAACCCGTCGCTCGCGGATGGCGACGCCCGCCTGTGGGCCTCCACGCTGATGACCGATGCCCATAGCAATGGCCTGGATCCGCGGCTCGTCATGAGCCTGATGGCCGCAGAGTCGGCCTATCAGGCCGACGCTCGCTCTTCGGTCGGGGCCCAGGGGTTGGGCCAGTTGATGCCCGAGACCGCGACCCGGCTGGGGGTCGACAATGCCTACGACCCGGTGCAGAACATCCACGGGTCGACTCGCTACCTGGGGCGGTTGATGAGCATGTGGGGCAGCCAGAAACACCCGCTCTCGCTGGTGCTGGCCTCCTACAACGCCGGCGAAGGGGCGGTCCAGCAGTACGGCGGCATCCCCCCGTATGCTGAAACGCAGAACTACGTGTCCTACGTGCTGAGCCTGTATCGAGAACTGGGTGGGGCCGGATCCTAGGCCTGCATTCCGCATGTCGGCTGGCGCCGTCGGGGAGCCGGTAGATCGAGGCCTAGACGGGCGAGGAGCACCGTAGTTGGTGAAGACCCTGAGAATCTGGCGAGTTGTTAGGCGGCTCAGCCGGCCCTCCGGGTACAGGCCGGCCATCTTGCCTCCCTGATCCTTCAGGGTCGCCCGGATGTCGTGTTCGATCAGGGCATGGATTTGCAACGCCAGCATCACGATCAGCAGTAGCCCAACGGCCCTCTTGTTGGATTTGAGGTAGACCAGGCTGACGGCCAGCGGCCCCTTGTAGTCAGAGAAGCGGGATTCGAGCCGGTTCTGCTTCTTGAACTCAGCAAGGACTGCGTTGGTCGACATGTCCGACCGTGGGAGGGTAGCCCGCAGGACGTAGATTCCGTCATTCCTTTCGGCCTCTGCCATGGCGGCGTCGAGACGGCG